>JAOZGF010000025.1 GCA_027491845.1 Thermoproteota archaeon
AAATACAGAGTATGGAGGGGAGTTCGGTGCAATGGAAGAGAAAATCTTAACTTCAAAGGAAACCAAGCCCTTGTTTGTTACAAATTTCCCTCTTGAAATAAAAGCTTTCTACATGAAAGAAGATCCAAATAATCCTGGAACAGCACTGTGTTCTGATTTACTGTTACCTGAAGGGTACGGCGAATTAATAGGTGGAAGTGAAAGAGAGACTGACGTAAAAAAACTGGAGGAAAGACTTAAGAGGCAGGGTGAAGACCTCAAAAACTATCAGTGGTATCTTGACCTTAGAAGGTATGGCTCCGTCCCTCATTCAGGTTTCGGGTTAGGAATAGAAAGGTTTCTGAGATGGATTCTTCATTTGCCACATATCAGGGAGGCAATACCTTTTCCTAGGCTAGTTAACAGAATATACCCTTAAATAGACAAGTTAAGTGAGGCGGGTTATTCTAAGATGCTCCCAACCCTTCTCCTCAATAACCTCCTTTTTATCTTCCGTGTCCAGGAAAACCTCTTTTCTCGAGGTTGCTTTACCTAACACATACAACTTACTTCCGTTTTCTTCAAAGATTGACGTCGCCTTCTTTAATTCATTTGGCTTAACAGTGAAGACAATGTGAAATTCTTCTCCGCCCTCATAGAGGGCCAAATCATATGGGTCTAATCCATGTTTTTCAGAGAATTCCAAGGCCTCTTTGGCAATGGGAATATTGGTTATGCAGAAACCTACTTGGCTCAACCGAGAAAGTTGATGCAGGGACACAGCTAAGCCATCACTGCAGTCTATCGACGCCGTAACAAGCTTTCTCTCGGTCAGCCTTAAATATTCCTTCCACTTAATCTGAGGAAAGTAAACACTGTTTAAGGCTTTCTCCTTAATTTTTTGAGGCGCCCTGTAATTATGAAGTAAAATTTTGAATCCGACACCCGTTAACCCAAATGTTCCTGTGGAGACAAGGTAGTCGCCTGGTTTAGCGCCTCTTCTCGTGACTATTTTCGATTTATCAATCCATCCAAAGGCAACAACTGAAATGAAGAGGTCATCGCTTTCATTTAAGTCTCCTCCTAACACGTAAGCTTCAAATTCTTCTGAAGCCATGTTTAAGCCTTGAACGATTTCCTCAATTTCTTTTAAAGTGAATTTCCTTGGAACCCCCCATGAAGCAAGTAAGCCTACAGGCCTGGCTCCCTTAGCTATCACGTCGCTTACGCCCATTAAAACTGCTTTCCTACCCATTTGCTTGTAAGTTGCACCGGGTGGAATATCTGTTTTTCCCACCAATGTGTCTATGTTAACAATTAAAACCTTTTTGTTAGCTTCGACAGCCGAGGCATCATCCCAAAATGGCATTATCATTCGTGTCCTATGAAGCTTCCGAAGTATGAAGTCTATAATCCTCCATTCCCCAAATTTATTTACAGTCTCCAACTGCCTACACCGACTGACCTTATCCCTCTAACCTTACGATGAAAACATTCCTTTCAACGTTAAACTCCATGTTTTTTCCTTAACTTTTCAGTTAGCTCCCAAATGCGATCGCCAACATAATGAACATTCTTAATAACAGGCCCTCTTCTTTCCTTTAAGATTTCATCTTTACTTTTTAAGGCGAAACCTATTGCTATTGGAACCCTGTTTTTCTCATCTATTACTAAGGTAACATCACCTGTTGTAACCGTATTAGAAACCTTTGTTACGCCTGGCGCCATAACGTTTGCGCCATTAACCACGTGAGGGACAGCACCCATGTCAACAGTTACTCTTGGTAAACTTATTTTTAAGCGGGGTAAAGACTTGAGAGCAGGAACATATTTTCCCTTCATTTCTATGAAAACAATTTCACCGTTTACCACAACTAACTTCGGCAAATTATCGGATGTTATTTCCTCAACTAAAATTTTCTTTTGCTTCTCCATTAAACCTTCAATCTTGAGTTGACTGCAAATTTTTTGAAGAACTGCTCTAGACTCCTTTGACTTCAAGGGTTTCCTTCTCATTTTACTCAATTAACACGCCTAAACTTCCTAATTAAAAATAAAACCTGAAAACTAAAGTAAAGATTTATAATTTCCCTTGTTAACTGGTTATACTTGGCCGCTGAATTTATTTTTCAAAATCAAACACGAAAAAGGTGGATGAATATTAGTTTCAAAATTTTTTAAATTGAACCCTTCTCTGAAAGGATTCTTTCTTTCTTAAAGAAAAATTTTTATTGTTACATGTGGATGTATTCCTTCCCGAATTTTTAACTTAGAAAGCTTAAAGGGTTTTTCTGAGAAACCCAATAAGCTTGTTGTAAGGTTTAATGCCTTCTTAAAATCATCACATGACCTCATTGCTCGTTAAAATAACTGGTAGGGAAAACTATGAAGTATGTTAAGTGGTTAAGCGAGCTGAATAGGGAGGATTTAGGGTTAGTTGGAGGGAAAGCAGCTAATCTTGGAGAAACATATAATGCAGGCCTCCCTGTTCCGGAGGCATTTGTGGTTACAGTTGAAGCTTATAAGGAATTTTTGGAGAAAGCAAGGATAAAAAACAAAATATTTGAAATTCTGAGAACAACTAATGTAAATAACCCTAAACAACTGGATTTATCCACTAAGAAAATGAGAGAGTTTATAATAAATTCAGAGGTTCCTGAACCTATTAGAAAGGAAATTAAAAGGGCTTACGAGGAGATTTCGGAGAAATATGGAAGGAAAGAGGAATATGTTGCAGTGAGAAGTTCCGCAACAGCTGAAGACAGGTTAGAAGCGTCCTTTGCAGGTCAACAATTAACTATACTCAACATTAGGGGGGCGGAAAACGTCATAGATGCTGTTAAGAGATGCTGGGCTTCATTGTTCACTTCCAGGGCAACTTTCTACAGGACGACGAAAGGCTTTGAACATGAAAAGGTTTTGATAGCCGTGGCTGTTCAGAAACAACTGGGGGCGCTGCCTAGGAAGGATTACCTTGAAGGGAAATATAAGGCTGGAGTGGGCTTCACTGTTCACCCTGCTACAGGGGAAAAAGACAAGATCCTAATTGAAGCCTCTTGGGGACAAGGTGAGTCGGTTGTTAGTGGAGCTGTAACACCTGACACCTACGTAATCGATAAAAGAACAGGAGAAATTATTGAAGTGAAAATTGGCGATAAAAAGAAGATGAGGGTTCCGAAGGCTGATGGAGACCTTGAAGAAATTGAGACACCTGAGGAAATGCAAAAAAAGGCTTGTTTAACCGATGCAGAGCTTAAGAAACTGTGGGAGCTAGCGAAAAAGCTGGATGAACACTACAACTTTCCTCAAGACTTTGAATGGGTCTGTGAAAACGGGAACGTTTACTTGGTTCAATCAAGACCTGTAACTGTGTTTTATGAAAGAAGAGGGGAGGAAATTGACGTTAAACGCCCACCACTATTGAAAGGATTAGCTGCATCACCTGGAGTGGGAATGGGTAGAGTAAAGGTAATACTTAGCCCTAAAGAAATTCACAAGGTAGAGAAAGGAGACGTGCTTGTAGCTCGCATGACGAACCCTGACTTTGTGCCGGCGATGCTAAAGGCAAGGGCAATAGTGACGGAGGAGGGAGGAATGACGTCCCATGCAGCCATAGTAAGCAGGGAACTAGGTGTTCCTTGCGTTGTTGGGACAAGGAACGCCTTAAAAGTGTTAAAAGATGGAATGTTCGTGACAGTTGACGGCAGGAGAGGGCTAGTGTATGAAGGCGAAGTAACTGAATTAATTGCCAGGGAAAAAGCACTGGAAATATCTCCAGATGAAGCGGCTAAACTGAAAACGAAAACAAAAATACTCATGAATCTAGGGGTTCCAATGGAAATAGAGAGATACAAGCACTT
>JAOZGF010000033.1 GCA_027491845.1 Thermoproteota archaeon
GAGTTTTACGGCGAAACAATTAGGAAAATGAGCATGTCAGGGAGGTTAACTCTAGCGAACATGGCTGTTGAAACAGGCGCAAAGACAGGGTTAATTGAGACAGATAAAGTAACAAGGAGGTTTCTAGCTGAAAATGGCAGGGCTAATTGTTATAGGGAGGTTAAAGCCGACCCACAGGCGTCCTATGAATCAACCCTCGAAGTTGAGGCATCTGACCTTGTGCCTTTAGTGTCCGTCCCCCATGAGGTGGACAATGTTAAAGCTGTTGAGGACGTTGAAGGAACACCTGTTAACCAGGTGTTCATAGGGACTTGTACAAACGGCAGACTTGAAGATTTAAAACTGGCTGCTGAAGTCCTGAAGAAAAGAAGGGTTCATCCAGATGTGAGGCTAATAGTGGTTCCAGCGTCCAGAAAAGTTTTTCTAAGGGCGCTGAGAGAAGGAATAATTGAGATGTTTGTTAAGGCGGGTGCCGCAGTTATTTCACCAGGATGCGGTCCCTGCGTAGGTGTACACCAAGGTGTTTTAGGTGACGGTGAAACAGTTGTTTCAACCCAGAACAGGAATTTCAAGGGAAGGATGGGGAACCCCCAAGGCGAAATTTACCTGGCAAGCCCGATAACCGCTGCTGCGGCTGCAGTGAAGGGACAAATAATAGATCCCAGGAAACTGCTTACCTAGTTATTGAATGGTTGAGGGATCGCTTGATGCTTGTTTTAAAGGGTAGGGCTTGGAAATTTGGAGACAACATAAGTACAGATCACATTGTCCCTGGAAGATATTTCCATTTAAGAGGAAACATTAAGGAGCTTGCTAGGCATGCTTTCGAGGACGTGAACCCGCTTTTTCCCGAGAAGGTGAAAGAGAACGACATAGTGGTTGCAGGGGAAAACTTCGGAATAGGTTCAAGCAGGGAACATGCTGTCCTTGTTCTGAAGGAATTAGGTGTAAAGGCTGTCCTTGCTAAAAGCATTGCAAGAATTTTTTTTAGGAATGCCATCAACAACGGCATCCTAGCCCTGACCTGCAACACAGACAAGATAGTTGATGGAGACATTGTTGAAATAGATATTGATAAGGGAGAGGTTAGGAACCTGTCGAAGAACGATGTCTTACCTATAAAAGGAGATATAGGGGTTCTAATTGAAAGATGGAGAAGTGGAGGAATAATAAATTACGTGTTAAAACATAAGGGACTTAGATTCTAGGAAGGATGAGGCAAATGACTCATAGGGTAACTTTCATTCCCGGTGACGGAATAGGTCCAGAGGTAATGGATGTAGCTCGCAGGGTTGTTGATTCAACTGAGGCCAACATAGAGTGGGACGTGGCTGAGGCAGGCGAGAAGGTTTACAGGGAAACAGGAAACCCATTGCCCGAGGAAACTATTAGAAGCATTGAGAAGAATAAGGTGGCCTTGAAGGGACCTGTAACAACCCCTCTAGGAGGCGGATATAGAAGCGTTAATGTAGAGTTGAGAAAGAAATTCGAGTTATATGCCTGCGTGAGGCCTATAAGATCCTTTGAAGGCATACCTGCAAGGCATCGGCACGTGGACCTCGTAATTATCAGAGAAGCCACAGAGGGACTTTATTCAGGTATAGAACACTTTATAGGTGAGGACAGGGCTGCCGCTGAAACTGTTAGGCTAATCACGAGGAAGGCATCCTTAAAGGTTATCAGGTTTGCCTTTGAATACGCTAGAAGAGAAAAAAGGAAGAAAGTAACCGTTGTTCACAAGGCAAACATAATGAAGGCAACAGACGGGTTGTTTAGGGAGGTTTTCTTCGAAACAGCTAGGGATTACCCTGAAATAAATGTAGACGAAAAAATCATTGATAGCATGGCTATGCAGCTGGTTGTTTCCCCTGAAAATTTCGACGTCATCGTGACAACAAACCTCTTTGGAGACATTCTCTCCGATCTCTGCGCAGGATTGATAGGTGGATTAGGCCTTGCCCCCGGAGCCAATATAGGTGAGAAATACGCTATATTTGAGCCTGTGCATGGATCCGCCCCAGACATAGCCGGGAAAAACAGAGCGAACCCTGTTGCAGCCACGCTTTCGGCAGCAATGATGTTGAAGCACCTTGGTGAAAAAGTTTCGGCTGAAATCATTGAAGA
>JAOZGF010000035.1 GCA_027491845.1 Thermoproteota archaeon
CAGTAATTTGGCATATGGAAAACTGCATAATCGTAATCTTCAGGTCTACTGTTAAGTTTTTCAAGCAATTTTTCACCTGCCTACTTAATGTGTTTAAAATAAGCTTGCTCCCCAGTAAATCTTCCACCATGTTTAGGATAAAGTTGGCCGGGCCTCCTCCAAAAGTCAGGAGTGTCAGTCGTATATGAAACTATGAACTCGTTTTCAAAAATAGCTATGGGCTTGTTCTTCCCTATAATGAAAGCGGCTCCTCCAGCTGATGCGGTATACTCCAACGGATCGCCAGGACTACTTTGCGCAGTATCGGCGCCAATGGCCATTGCATATTTTACCATATCGCTTAAAACAAGACCTAAACAAACTTGGATGCCTACAGTTCCTGCCTTGCATGCAAACTGAAAATCTGCACACGTTACATAGGGCGTCGACCCTAAATATTCCGCTACAATTGTAGCGGAAGGTTTAACGGCGTAGGGGTGAGATTCAGATCCAACAAAGATTGCCTCGATTTCTTTAGGGTCAATACCCGTATACTTTAAAGCGTTGTCTGCAGCCTCACAAGAAATAGATATAGTGTCCTCATCCTTACCTGGCAAGGATTTTTCAATTACCCCAAACCTTCTTATGGCTAGTTCTCCACTCATGCCGTTATGTCTAGCTATTTCCTCAATTTTTATCCTATATTTTGGAATGTATACGCCATAACCCTCTATGCCGACCATCGGAATATCCCTTTAAAGTTTTACTGTTTTCTAAGGCTGTCTTAAAAGAGGTAATGGTGCAGTAGCTCAATTTCCTTTTAATGAAGAACAAGAATACAAAAAGTGACAACAATTGTCGAACAACTTTTCTATTACTTCTCATTACTTAAATAAATATTTTTCGAATCTAGAAAAAACACATTTAAAGTAGGCGATTTAAGCTTGGACAAGTATAAATTTAAGGGAAAAATAAAATTAAAAGAAAACTCGTTTCCCTTTCTGAAAAAGTAGCACAATAAAGGCAAAAATAGAAAGAAAGACAAAAAAAGGAGCATGAAGGAATTGTTACGTAAAAGGAAAACTTATCTTCAATTACTCCTAACAACAATTCTAATTTCCTTAAGCCTCCCTAGCATCGCATTAGGGCAACGGATAAATCTCATCCAAATTCATTTGAAAGAAAACGGTGAAGCCATAGCAAACTTAAAGGGCCAACTCATACCATTTAAACCAATAAATTACACCAGTTACACCTTAACTTTTACAGCTTCTTCAGAAAAACAGTTAAACCCCACAGGAAACTATCATTTGAAAATACAGATTAGAGTAGGTGAACACTACAGCTTTCTGTCTTTTTTAGACAAAATAAAAAATAACTCAGAGCCATTAATTCAACTGGCAAGCCAAATGTTCCCACTAGTTCTCCCACTTAATATTAAACTTGAAAACTACACGTTTGAACGCACAACTGCAACCGAAGGCCCACTGGTAACTTACGGCGTGTTTAAAGCTAACTTCACTGTCAGAGTACTTCAAAATAAATCTGTTAATTGGAAACTGAAAAAGATAAAAGTAATAAAGGATGATCCCAAAACAGCAACGTTTGAAGCCTATCTAGAGTATGGTAACGTGTTTAAGAAAGTAGGTGAATATCTGGTAACCGATGTTGTGCCGCTGTTTTCCACGCTCACCTCCGTGTATAAAGTGATAATAAAGTATCCTTCAAACCTAGCTGTTACACATGTAACACCTGAACCTTTAAAAAAAGGAAATGCAACGGTTGTTTGGATTTATTATCCCATGCTTAAGAAAACCAGTTACAAAATCTTTTTCAAAAAAGAATTACATGCCGAAGGCGGCCTGAACATTTCTGATTTAGCCATACCTGTAGCTGCGCTTTCTCTCATAGTTATAGTAGTTTTATTTATAAAAAAGTCAAGGTGGAGAATTGGTTTTGTCAAAAAGAGAGATTAGAGAAAAAGTAATAAGGCAAATAAAATGTCCGTTCTGTGGCAGAAGATTTGAAGTGGACTTTTACATAATTCCAATAGTTTCAAAGCCAATTAACAAAGGAAACGCTCTTTCAAAACAAAAAATTGAAGAGGAACGAGAACCCGTCATTAGAGAAATTGAATTTAAAGGCTCAGATTACAGATTCTATGTTTTTCAATGTGAAAACTGCGAAAAAATCCTGAAATCAAAGGATTTCTATTATGAAGAAACAGAGGAAGAAAAAGAACGTATAAAAAATGAACTGCTTAAGGAAATAAATCAATGCATCGAATGTGGCAAATTTGTGTGTCCACAATGCTTCGATGAAAACATTGGTCTTTGCATTAATTGCAAACAACTCATTAGTTAAAACTTTAAAAGCAATAGGCAAAGGAATTTAAACCTAAAAACCAAACAGGAAAGAATTTACAACTAGAAATGCTTTCATGGTAAGAAACAAGGTGTGTTCTTCATTTTAAAGGAGAAAGTAAAAGTTAAATCTATCCACTACCTATTTATAACATAGGGTTATGCGAGGGGAATGTTTTATTCCAGAGGAGCCAACGGAAGTACAGCCATTCATTACGCCTTTTCTCCCTTCGCATAACCTCAGAGAATAGGAGAAATGTTTATACGTTTTCTTCCTACCTTTGCCTTAAATAATTAATACAGAAACCCAAAAACTCTTTATCCAAGTTCTCTAGCTTTGTGAAAATTAAGTTTCCTTTATACAAAATCGCAACGTGTGTTCCTTTAAGTGGAGGGAAATCTAATCCGACAGCTTTCGCAATGGAAACATATATCGAGAAATTAGCTGGATTCTCTTTAAAGCAAAAGAAGTGAACGTCAACGTCATAATCTCTTGTAAGGTTTTTAACGATTTCCTTTAATTCTGTCTCATTTTCCTTGAAGTATAACATGGCAAGTGTTATTTTATTTAGGCTCCCCCCAATGGAAAAGTTAGTTCTAGCTGGCAAATAGCCAGTTCTCTTGATTATCAAAATTTTACTTCTCAATTCTTCGTTTTCTTTAGCAAGCTCATGAAGCCGAAGCTTCAATGGATCTAAATCATTATTCTGCGCCCAGAAAACATAAAAGATAGAAGCTAATAGGAGGATGACGAGAAAATAAAGCGGCAATGAACCTTTATTTGAGTAAGTCATTCGAAAAACCAAAAATAATGTTCACGGTGAAAAAGTGAAAACAAAAATTCAGGGATAATGGGAGTTTAGGGTTTCCACTTTTTCTGGAGGAATTTCGCTATGTCAGAGGAGTCCTTAGGACCTACGAGAACTTCCCACTTACTTAAATCTTCTATTTCACCGCTTAGCCTGGCTGCAAGCCCAGGGATTATTATCTTCCTATGTTTTACTTTGTCTCCGATTTTTGTTTCTTCTATTGCTTCAGCCACTTTCTCCGCTGTGA
>JAOZGF010000052.1 GCA_027491845.1 Thermoproteota archaeon
AATTAGGGTTTAAATTTGAACAAATAGAGCCTTCACTGGAGGTTGTGAGGAATATAGGGAACACTTATGCAGCATCTTCCCTTTTAGGTCTTGCTAGGGTTCTTGATGAATTTGCAAAGCCTGGAAACAGGATTTTTTTTGTTTCCTATGGGTCTGGAGCTGGAAGCGATGCTTTCAGCCTAACGGTGACTGAAAACATTAAAGGAGGAAAAAACGGGTTTAGAAAGGTTGATGACTATATTTCTGACAAGATTTTGGTTGACTACGAAACGTATAGAGAATATACTGGTGAAAGGTTTTGAGTGAGCCCGGTGTGGCTATAATTGGAGTTGGAATGACTAAAATAAAGGAGCATTGGGACAAATCCATTGTTCATTTACTTGTAGAGTCAGGTTTAGAAGCCATGGACGATGCATCGCAGAAAGAAGAAATCCATGCTGAAAATATAGACATAGGTTTTCTTGGAATAGCATATGCTGGAAGCGTGTTAAACCAGAGACATATTGGACCCATGCTAGCTGAACAAGTTGGTTTAGCCAGTGCTAGAGCGTATCACATACCGGTGGTGAGGGTTGAAAGCGCAGATGCATCAGGAGGATTCGCTTTCTTTCAAGCTTATCTCGCCATAAAATCTGGTGAATACAAAATAGCCGTGGTAAGCGGTGTTGAGAAATTATCTGATTACCAAGGCATTACCTATATAACCTCGTCTTCTTTGGACAGGGAATACGAGGCGTCGCTGGGAGGAACCCCTCATGCAATGGCGGCCTTAATCACAAGGAGACACATGCATGAATTTAACACTACAAGGGAGCAACTTGCCTTGATTGCCGTTAAAAACCATGAAAATGGATTCTATAACCCTAAGGCTCAATTTAGAAAGAAGATAAGTATTGAAGATGTTCTTGATTCGGAAATGATATCTGACCCTCTCAGAACCTACGACTTTGCACCTGAAACAAGCGATGGCGCAGCTACAGTTATTCTAGCCGACAGCAGGTTAGCTAAAAAATACACTGACGATCCCATCTATGTTTTGGCGTGTGCAGGCGCCAGCGATAGTTTAGCCCTCCACAATAGGAAGAACTTTGTAGAGCTTAAATCAGTTGTTCAAGCAGCGAAAAACGTTTACAAGAAAGCAAACATAACGCCAAGGAAAGTTGACTTCGTAGAAGCCCATGATTTCGCTACTATCTATGAGATATTGGCCTATGAAGACCTTGGATTTGTTAAAAAAGGCAAGGGGGGAAAGGCTATAGAGGAGGAACTAACTACTTTAAAAGGTGAAATTCCCTTTAATCCGTCAGGCGGTTTAAAGGCAAGAGGACACCCTGTTGGAGCAACAGGAGTGGCTCAAATAGTTGAATCAGTGCTTCAATTAAGGGGCAAAGCAGATGGTAGACAGGTTAAAGGTGCAAAGATAGGTTTGACAGAAAATATAGGTGGAACTGGGGCAACAGCTGTTATCTCACTATTGTGTAATGGTGATGCATTATGAGTTCTTCCCCTGCACGATATTGGAGAGAGCTTGGGGCGAGATACAGGCTTGAAGCAAGTAAATGTACAATTTGCGGGGCAGTTTATTACCCTCCAGTAACACCCTGCTTGGGAATGTGCCAAGCATGTAGGAGAAAATCGATCGGAAAAATGAAGACGATCAGGCTCCCTAGAAGGGGAAAAATAGTTTCATACACGATTGTTAGGGATATGGCTCCACCTGACTTTAAGACGCCCTACGCAATTGCCCTCATCGACCTAGGTGAAAAAACAATCCTTGGTAGATTAACAGACTGCAACCTCGACGAACTACATATAGGAATGGAGGTGGAGGCAGTGGGTCCAAGGAGACTTGGTGAACAAGGCAAAGACAAGTCAGGTATAATAAAATATTCCATGATGTTCCGGCCAATTTCAACTGAGAAGGAAGTTGAAGTTAAATTAAAAAAACTTAAAGATTAAGGAACAATGGGCTTTAATGATTCGAGTATTTGCTTCTTAATTGATGAATCAATTTCTTTGGATCCCCTTACCACCGAATCAAACATTTCAAGGATTTTTGCAAACCTCATGAACTCAGGCACATATATCTCCGAAAATCTAAATAGCTTGCCTGGAATCCTGTACTTAGTTAGGTTCTTCCTGTAAACTTTAGCTTTCTCTAAAGCTATTGCATGTACTCTCCCGAATGGGCCTTCTTCAGGGCCTTCAGCAATCATTACCCCACGAGCCCCTTTAGCAAAGGCATAGAGTATGTGGCTTAATTTTAAGACTGCGCTTGACGGAATCTTAACAAACCGAATTGATGAAGGATAATTCATTCTGCTTAGCCCTATTGTGTCTGCAGCAGTATATGCAAGTTCTCCTTCCAAGAAAACGATAATTCTAGGTTCATCTGATGGTTTTGACAAAATGCCTTCTATTTGAGCTCTTATTTGTTCATCTGTGTAATTGTACAGTTCTAATGCGTTGACTGGACATTCAGGTACACATAGCCCGCAACCGTTGCAAAGTACAGGGTTAACGCATGCTTTGCCTTCCCTTAAACTTATTGCAGAGAGAGGACAAATCTCGACACATTTACCGCATCCATCACATTCATCTGGTAGAGCTAAATAAGCTATAACAGGTTCTTTTTCAAGAACTCCTTTGCCTAAAAACTCAGAGGCCTTTGCAGCAGCACCTAAAGCCTCTGAACAAGTGTCTCTTATGTCCTTTGGACCTGAAACAACTCCACAAAGATAAATTCCATCATACTGGGCTGTAACCGGGTCAAGTTTAGGATGCTTCTCTAACACGAACTCATCGCTTCCTAGGGGAATTTTAAGTTTCTTAGCTAGTTCCGCAGTACCTTTACTCGCAATTAATGCTGGACACAAAACAACAATATCAACTGGATTCTCAAAAACTTCGCCAGTGAAAGTGTCTTCAGCCCTAACTAGTAATTTATCCCCATCAGGAACTACTTCAGCCACCTTACCCCTAATTAAGGTTGCCCCTTCCCTCTGGACTTTACTGTAAAACTCTTCGTATCCCCTGCCAAAGCTTCTAATGTCTAAGTAATAAATATAGATCTCCATTCCCTTGAAATACTCTAAAATTAAGAGGGATTGTTTCAATGAATACATACAACAAACCCTGCTGCAGTAGGGAACTCCGTTATTTTGATCCCTCGACCCAACACATAACACGTAGGCGATTTTTTGAGGAGGCTTCCCGTTATCTAGCCTTACAATTTTTCCTCCTGTTGGGCCTGTAACCTGTGACATTACTTCCATTTGCAGGGAAGTTATAACGTTAGGGTGATCCGGGCTATACTGCGGGAACCTCGACAGGTCGATGAAGTCAAAGCCAGTTGCTATTATAATGCATCCAACATCTAACTCAATCATCTTGTCTTTATCTTCAAGATTTATCGCGTCCACAGGACAATTCTTAAGGCACAACTTGCATTTCTTACAATGCTCAAAATCTATTGTTCTAACTGAGGGGACTGCCTGAGGAAAGGGAATGTAGATTGCCTTCCTTACGCCAATGCCCTGATAGAACTCGCTTTCAACTTTCACGGGACACTTCTCAGTACATATTCCACAATTAGTACATTTCTGAGGGTCAACACCTCTGGCTTTAACCTTTATCTTAACATGAAAGTTTCCTGGCCCCCCTGAAACATCCTCAACAATTGAGTAAGTGTGAAGAGTTATGTTGGGGTGACCGTAGACATCCACCATTTTAGGCGTTAATATGCATTGGGCGCAATCGAGGGTTGGGAAAACCTTGCTGAACTGAGCCATGTGTCCTCCAATGGTTGGTTCTCTCTCCACCAAAGTCACTTTATAGCCTAAATTCGCTAGTTGCAGAGAAGCTGTTATGCCTGCTATGCCTCCACCGATCACTAACACGTCCCGGTTGATTTCCTGTACTATAGGTGTTAATGGTTCTAGTTTAGCTACTCTCTTAATCCCCCCACTAACTAAGTCAATTGCCTTCTCAGTAGCTCCATTTTTATCATTAGAGTGAACCCATGAGCATTGCTCCCTTATGTTTACTCTCTCCAGCAAATAAGGGTTAATTCCCTTTTCTTTAACAGCTTCCCTAAAAAGTTTCTGGTGCATTCTAGGCGTGCATGATGCTATAACCACCCTGTTTAATCTTTTTTCTTCTATTGACTTTTGAATCAGTTCGATTCCAGGTTTTGAGCAAACATAGGGGTATACCGACGAAACAATGACTCCAGGCAGTTTTTCTGTTTCCCTTCTCACCTTCTCTACATCGACTACATCTGAAATATTTCCTCCACATTCGCAGATGAAAACGCCGATCCTAGGTTCTTCACCCATTTTTCTCCCCTAATTCTGCCTCAACTTTTTCAACATTTGCATCCTAAAAAGCTTAACTAGGCGATTTTCAAGCCAATTTTTTCCAAATAATAGGGAGGAACCTTATTGTATTGTAAGCCCAGTTTTTCAACAGGAATTCCAAGAGACAGCCCTAGGAGTTGTGTAACGAAAACAACGGGTACCGGTTTTTCCAGTCTCTTACTTTCCATTAGTTCTTTTTGACCTGTGTCTAATTGGAAGTGACAGAAGGCACAAGGATTTAACACGCAATCGCCCTCAGCCGCCTGAATATTCCTTATTTTATCTAAAGTATAGCGTAGAGCTAGGTCTGAAAAAGCAGACCTGACGCCGCCGCCTGCACCGCAACACATCATTTTATCCTTGTAATCTACGGCTTCCCCACCTAAGGCCTCCACAAGTTCGTCTAGGAAAGTAGGTCTCTCAGCTGATCCATGTCCTCTGATCTTCCTGGGCTTTAAATAATGGCACCCATAGTGTACAGCTACTTTTAGCCCATTTAATGGGACTTTAATAAGCGACTTAATTTTTTCTAGGCCAATGTCATCTAGGATCACTTCAGTGATATGTTTAACCTCCACGTTACCCTCATAGGATAATCCTTCTTTTGCAAGCGTCTCGTTTATCGTAGATCTCTTGTTTGGATTCCTAAGGATGTAAGCAGCTTCCTGAAGAGTTCCATAACATCCGTTACAAGTTACAGTAATGTCAACACCCATGTTTTCAGCGATGGCGAGATTTCTTGCGGCCAAAATAAGCCAATTGAACAAGTCAAAGCTGCCGAAGACGCCTGGAGCAGGGCAACAGGATGCTCCATTCATCTCAAGCAGTTGAATGCCTAATTCTCTCATTACTATTTTAGTTGACGCTTCAATGTTGGGATATCTTAACGGGGTAATGCAGCCGAGAAAGTAAGCGTACTTCTTCATTTCTTCACCTTCTCTAGCTTTTCTTTAAACCCGGAATATTCAGCCAATCTTTTAACTTCCTCTAAAGACTTTCGGTAAGCTAACGTAGTTGGAGGTATCTCGTTTAATCCAAGATCTCTCCTCATTTCCTTGATTTCTTCCTTCATAGGGATAGAATGACCTGTTTTAAAGAAGTTTTCAGCTACAAGGACATGTCTAGGTTGGACGTATCCCTCTTCAAAGGCAATGTTTCTTATTATCCTCACAATATCCGTAGTCATCACTTCACGTGGACAACGTTCTTGACATGTGTAACATGTAGTGCAATGCCAAAGTTCATCTTTACTTAAAGCTCTCTCCCGCAAACCTAGTTGTGCTTCCCTAATGATAAGTCGAACTCGCCATGCTGTTTTCCTGCCGGATGGACAACTTCCAACGCAACTGCCGCATTGAATACAGGAATTAAGTGTTAATAGTTCTTCAACATCAAAGATCTTGCTTCCTTTACTAACGATCTCCTCTTGAAATGCTTTAGATATGCTTAGAAGGACTTTAGACATTTCAGGCATGAGTTCACCTGCTCAAGATTAATATTATCACTAACTTATATAAATTAGTTATAGCTTTCGTCACCTTTACCCTTACCGTCACCCTCTCTTTTAAAAATAATGTTTAGGTTTGAAGCCAAAGAAACTTAGGGGTTCCTGGAATTAAGCTGCTTTCAAAGGGTTTTGAAACATTAAGAAATGTTTAAACATTGCCAATTAACTCTTCGATGAGCTTAGTAAAACCATGTCCAAAAGTTTTCCGGCAAATTTAGGTCAAAATAATTTTCTTAAGAAAATTATATTCTATTTAGAGATTAATTTGTTAATTGCAGTGGGTATTTCATTATAGGACTTCATCAAAGTCATTTTTCCTTTCCCTAGCTTAGCCAAAGAACTGCAAATTATTCTTCCCACTTTCCATTTATCCGGGAGACAAAGAACGTAAAGTTTCGGGAATTTCTTAGCAATATCTCTAGGATCTTTGCCAATGTTGAAGACTCCATCGCTTATGAGGACTCCCCATTTTTCCTTGGATTTGGCTTTTTTGAGTTGTTCTAAGCCTTTTTCTAAAGCATCACCTATGTTTGTGTAGCCGACAGGGTTTAAATCCAATATTTTCTCAACTAATGTCTCTATTTTCACTTTTTGGCTTATTTTTTTCAGTGTTTCCGCCCTTGTATTAAAAATAATTAATGAAAACTCGTCATTTCTTAATTTGTATGCTGCTACGGCTGTTGCAATGGCTGCGTTAACCAGTTTTTCTCCATACATGGAGCCGCTTGTATCTAGCATTAATGCCACGCTGGCTTTTCCTTTAACCTTCCTCTCACTCACTATGTCGCTATAAGTGATCGTTTTCGGTTCTTTATCCAATATTTTCTCGAGGGTTTTTTCAAGGTTAAATTCCCGCTCGTATGGTCTAAAAGATTTTTTGACCCTCATTTTTTCGCCTGGATGGACGCTGGCTATCCTAAGCGACGTCTTAACTACCGTTTTAGCTGCAAGCCTCCTGAAAATCTTCTTTTCCTTTTCTTTAAGCCTGCCCTTAACAAGACAGAAGAGTCTTGCGGGGGTAATGGCCCCATGGCTTCCCTTCTCAAAAACAATTTTTTTGGCTTCTTCATCTTCCAAAGCATCTGCAACAGCTTGCGGGTTCAAGAAAGCCAGTGTAACGAGAGTTTCAAGATTTTTTTTCTTAAGCGAGAGCTTTGTGAGTTCAAGGACTTCCTCATACGATGTCAGATTTTTCCTCATCAAACATCTGCTTCTACTCAGCCCCTTTTTTCGGGTTTCCAATTCAATGGTTAGAAACTTACTTTCCAAGTCTTCAAGAGTTCCCTGTCTAACCCTTTTTTTTAGCGGTTTATCAATAAAAAACGGCTTTCAACAGTATTCTTTACTATTTCCGATATCACTTCGTTTATTGTTTTCTCAGTTTCATCATATAACTCGATTTTTGTAGCTAAAGCCATTAGCGCCGCATTTATCCAATCCTTTAAACTATACTTGTCAAAGTAGGCCATCAGGGATGCAAGGTCTATGGCACCCCTCACAGACGACCCTCTTTTAATGTACGGGTTGTTTCTTGTGGCTCTAGTTATCTTCACGGACAAACTAATTATTTCTTCGTCTTCCACCGACGAATGTAACTTAACGATCTCTTTCTCCTCTTTTTCCGGCTGATATTCAAGCTTAATCCATACAAATCTATCTTTTAATGCTTCACCTAAAGCAGTTACCCCAATGTGTTCTTCCGGGTTCTGTGTTGCGATCACTCTGAAACCATTCTTCGCTTCAATGGTTCCGAGTTTAGGTATTTCCAGTTTTCCTTCATCCATGACGGGAAGTAAAACGTTTTGGGTTGTTTCAGGCAACCTGTTAAGTTCGTTGATGAATAGTATGCCGTTATTTATCATAGCATTAAAAAGTGGGCCTGCAATGAATGCTTCTCTCACGTATCCCTTGTTTAACACGAGAGGGGGATCCCACCAACCAACCAGTTTTGCCTCATCAACTTGGTCTGAAGAATCCACTCTATAGAATGGTTTGTCCAAGTAATTTGCTATGGCCAGTGCAAGCGTTGTTTTCCCTACACCAACTTCTCCTTCAATTAAGATATGTTTTCCCGAATATATTCCAGCTAGTGCTTCCATTATCTCTTTTGATCTCCCTATGACCCTATATTTTTTCTGTACTTCTGAAACAGCTTCGTTTAGCTCCGTTTTCTTCATAGTCACCATACTTTATAATCTTAAGACAAGTATTATTTAAATCAATTTGTGGTTAAGGCATGGCCTAGATTCTAACCTAAACAGTTTTTTTGCAGTGTAGGTTCCTTTCCTTACATCAATGATTTCTATCTACGTTTCCTTCTCTGTTTTGATGGCTTAACTGGTGGTGAATTAGCTATTGAGTCAGGGATCCTGTAGTGATGTTGCCTGAAACCGCGAGATAAATTATTTTGTATGTTTACGCTGGGAATATTGTCCTCAATTACCTCGAAGGAACCGTACTTTCCTGTGCTCAACCTTAAACTTCCTCTATACATGTCTGTGTAAGCATTCTCTATTTTTATCACGGTTCCTTCAGACGCCCTATCTATTTCATCGTCCCAAAGGGTCATTACTAAGCATCCTGTCTCGTCGCCAACTAGTGCCTCGCAAACCCTGTGTTTTTTCCCCCTTGAAAAAACTTCTATGGGGTTTTCCACCTTAACAATTTTGACTTTTGTATTGATACCTTTCTGAAAAGGCTTAATTTGTGAAACTTTTAACAACGTTCCTTTTTCATTTCTTTCCATGTGAACAGCTCGGCATTTAATGTTTCTTTACACTTGAACAGCTTACTGTCACAATTTTTTTTAAATTTATTGGATTCCTTCCACACCTTTAAATCTTGGAAAGAATTAATGTTAGGGCTTAACCGTAAAAATTTTTAGTTTATGCGATCTTAGCTTCATTTAATAGGTGTAGGTTACATTATCAATTTACTCTTGTCAGGGAGCCACCGCGTTGATTACGGGGTTACAACTATAGATTTTCTAGTAATTGGTTAACGGAAAAAAATTTAAAAGACCTACCAGAAATAAATGAACAGTTTTCAATTAGACAGTGAAACATTCTTCGGTGACGCACATTGAGCATTGTGGCAGTAGGGGACAAGTATCTTATAACCGGGCTTAGGTTTGCAGGGATAAAGGGCATCGAAGTTAGAGAAGAAGAAGCGCCGCAGAAGATAAAGGAACTAGTGGAAGAAAAGAAATACAAGATAATTATCATACCTGAAAGCTACGCATTAAAAATAAAAGGCCTCCGAAACGAATTACTTAGGAAAGGAGAAAGCTATCCCATATTCGCTGTAGTACCGGGCTTTGAGGGCTCCAAGAAAGTCAGGTTGAATGAACTTTACCAATTAATCAATGAGGCTGTAGGTGTTAAGTTAAAGTTTGAAGGTGAATAAATGTCTTCCGAGATATTATCTTTAATACAAATAGAAAAAGAGGCTGAACAAAGGATAGAAAAAGCAAAAAGAGAGGCTGAACAAAGGATAAATGCAGCACAGGCTAAAGCAGAAGAAATGGTTAGAAAGGCTGAAATGAATGATGTTTTCTTTAAACTAAGAGAAAAAAGGGAGGCAGAGATAAAAGAAAAAGTAAAAAAAATAGAGGAACAATTCAAGAAGGAAAAAGAGAGGTTTAAAGAACTGGCGGAAAAGAATTTTGAGAAAGCAGTTGGATACATTGTTAACTCCGTCCTAGGTGAATTAAAATGAGCGTTGAAAACCTTAAAGAAGACATACTCAAACAAACTGAACAAGAAATAATGGAAATAAACAGGCAGACAGAGGAAAGGATAAACAAGATACTGGAGGAAGGCAAGAAAAGGGCTGAAGAGATCCTTAAAAAAAGAAGGAAAGAGGAAGAAAACAGGTTAATGGAGAAAGAAAGGGTTGAAATAGCCCTCTCCAAAATAAGAGGGAGAAAAGTTGTTCTTGAGACAAAAGACGAATACCTCAATAAAACTTTTGAGGAAGCCAAGAAGAGGATTTCAGAAATATGGAAAAATAAATCTAAAGAAGAGTATTTAGACATACTAATTGAACTATTAAGAGAAGGCGTTAAAAACTTGGAGGCAGATGAAATCGTTGTTTACGCTAATAAACATGATAAGGAACTAATAGAAAAAAACATTTCAGAAATCAAAGAGAAAATAGCTGGATCCAGGCAAGTCAATATTTCTATAGGAAATGAAACACTGGATTGTATGGGAGGCGTTCTGTTAACTACGAAGGACATGAACGTGATGTACAACAATACTTTCGACA
>JAOZGF010000056.1 GCA_027491845.1 Thermoproteota archaeon
TACCCGTGATTAAACCTATGAAGATACTGATTAGGTAACCGCTTATGGATAACTCTATTGTCGCAGGGAAATGATCCAAAATTTCTTGTATAACAGGTCTACGACCCCAGATAAGGGAGTTGCCAAAGTCCCCTCTTAAAATGTTAGCAATATTTTCAAAGTATTGCATGTAAATTGGTTTATCTAATCCAAGTTGTCTTCTTAATTCTTGAATGTGTTCAGGTGAGGCTTTCATGCCTACGATGGCTATCACGGGGTCTCCAGGAAGAATTCTTAGGATAACAAAAACCATTGTTAGAAGAATGAAGATCATGGGTATCGTCAGCAGAATTCTTGTCGCTATATAAGCTTTCAGTGAAGCCACTGTGCTCACACCTCTAAGTCTCTAAGAGAAACTAAAAACTTTAAAAAATAATGGAAAGGTTTAGGTTGACCAGTAGATTGTATAGTAGCGCAGAAGCATGAGCGGATCAAGGATTATTCCTTTAAGTCCCTTCTTAGCCACTACCTGCAGCTTTCCTTGGAATATCGGAATTATTGGTGTGTCTTCTGCAAGTATGTCTTGCGCTTGACTATATAACCTTGACCTTTCTTCCCTTGTTGGCTTAACCTGTGCATCCTCCAGTATTTTATCTAGTTGCGGATTACTGTATGGTTCTCCAAGCCACCTGTTTGATCCGGTGTGTAGGAATGGGAACATATAATTGTCAGGGTCTAGGTAGTCAGGATACCATCCATACAGTGTTATTGGAAGGGATTTTTTCCTCGTCATGTCTATGTATGTCGACCATTCTGCACTTTTAACTTCAACTTCTATCATGCCTGTTTTTTCCCAAGCCTCCTTGATTGTTGCGGCTACATCTCCTTCAGTGGGTCCATAGTGGGTGGGAGTGTACCACAACGTCACCTTAAGCTTGTTTGCTTCAGAGTATCCTGCCTGGGTTAATAATCTCCTTGCTAGTTCAATGTTTGCATCGCCGTACTTCTCCTTGAAGACTTCCCTATATCCCCACATCTTGGTGGGTATTAGGGAATAGAGGGGTTCAACTGTTCCAAAGAAAACCTTATCCACGATGGATTTCCTGTCTAGGGCAGCTGCGAGAGCTTGTCTGACAAGTTTGTTGTCAAGCGGCGGGATATGCGTGTTTAGCACAATATACCTTATGTAGGAGCCTGGCCCTTGAAGAACTTGCAATCCTAGCTCCTCTTGTTTCTTGGATAGGTCGGCAATGTCTGTAGGCGTCAACGTCTTCCATGCCAAGTCTATTTCTCCGGTTTCTATTGCAAGCCTCATTGTTGCTGAATCTTTAAAGAATTTAACAATAACTGTCTTTATTTTGGGCGGTTCACCGTAATAATAAGGGTTAGCCTCCAAAACTATTTCTTGGTCTCTAACAAACTTAGTTATTTTGTACGGACCTATGCCTCCTGCAGTGTTATCTGGAGATATCTCGTTTTCTGGGTAAGACTTAGGTGAAATAGGGAAACAAGTAGTTACCGCTAGGACAGCTGGGTAGAAGGCAACTGGGTTCTTTAAATATATCTTAAGTGTGTAGTCATCCACTACCTCAACCTTGTCCACGAAGTCGGTAACAAACCACTGTGGATCTGTTCCTATCCTTGCAACCCTGTCGAAGGACCACTTAACAGCTTGAGCAGTTAAAGGTTCTCCATCAGTGAACTTTAGTCCTTTACGAAGCTTAACAGTGTACACGAGGCCGTCTTCAGATACCTTCACGTCTTCAGCTAACCCGTATTCAAGATCTGTTGTCCCAGGCTTATACTTATAAAGTCCTTGTCCGATGTTATTAAAAATTTCCCAAGTAAAGAAGTCATAAGTCTGCGCTGGATCCAGGTCAGTAACTTTGTCGGTTGTCCCGATGACCAGTTTTTCTGGGACCGTTGGGGTAGGCGTAGGTGGGGCTTGTCCAATACATCCTGAAGCTATTAGAAGTAGAACTGCGGTGACGGGGAGAATTAACCTTTTCAGAACAAGCATTTTTTTCATTAGAACTAACACCTGTTTTTTCTTCTTTTTTGATTTCACCGTATTACGGCTTTATATTTTAAAAACTTTTCTTCTAAGACCCTGCTTAACTAACATGTACTGGAATATTGAAATTATCCTACTAAAACTGGCGTCAAGCTAAGAAGTCCTGAACGGCTGAAAAAGTGCTTAACTGAACTCTTTGATTCTCATAAGAAAGGTTGGAAAAGTAAGGAATGCTTTGCCTTATTTTTGGTTTCTTCTTATCCTTACATGTTCCCTGAACCCATTTACCTTTTTGAGGCCTCCACGTGTTTAACTGGTTGAAACTAGAATTCCTCCTTTAGCTACGTTTTCCCTTTTTAGGTCATAGAAAATAATTGTTACTTTATCTTTCGATGTTCCAGCAATTTTCACCAGTGCTTCCGTTATGGCTTCAGCTACCTTCTCCTTTTGCTTAACAGTTCTTCCTTCAAACCATTGAACTATTACTATTGGAATTCTTAACACCTCCCTTCCTTTTTAACACTTCTCTTTTAGAAGCTAGTGACCAAAAATTTTTCTGCCTAAAAAAGAGCAACCAAGAAAACTTAGCCAGTGTTATCCGTTCTAAACTAATTTGACTTTTCTTCTTGAGAAACCTACTAGCTTTTAGTTACTCTTTGATGTGGTAATTAATGAATAACCAAAAACTTTTTTTACCGAAATAAAATTGAAAAGGTTGAAAAAGTTTTGTAGAAACCAGTTAAGGTGAAAATCAATGTTAAATGTTAAGTTTACGAGGAAAGCCAGAACCAAACTTAAAGAAGAGAGGGCGGCTTCTCTTAGAGTTAAGCTCGAAGAAGAAGTTCATGAATGGACTCTTTGTTGTGGAGCAGGGGATTCGGAAGTTATCATGCCTAAACTCCTTGCGTTAATAGGCAAAGGATCAATTGATGACGTTAAACTGGTGGTTGAAGGCATAGAAGTCTATTTAGACAGGGAAATAATGAATAAAATCAAGGAAGAAGGCTCATGTCGGGATTTAATCATAGATGTGGAAGAAGGGAAATTTGTTGTGAAAGGTTTAAGGCTTGTTTCTTACTGTCAATTGAAGCCTCCTTATTAAGGACTCCAGCATGTAGTCATCGTATTTCTTTTTTCACAACATTTTGAATAAAAAAGCGTATTCTTTCAATAACTCTATCTTTTTTGTTAAACGAGTTTTCAATTGTTCACAAAATAGATTTTGTCTTAAACATTTTAGCTTTAAGTAACTTGGCTTAAAACCTTAAAGGAAAGCTCGGAACAGCCATGAAAAGCCATTTAAAGTTTATTGTTCAGCCTCAATGAATAAACTTTAAAAGCTATATGTTGTGCATATTTTCCCTTTGTATAAACAATTTATATTTTTGTTCTCCTTGCTTTAAATATCCGTTGAAGGTGTTAAGTATGGTTGAAAAACTAAAAATTGAACCAAACAAGTTCTCGGCTAAAAAAGAGATCATGCGTATTTCTTGGGGTCCTCAACATCCCATGTCCGGGCAGTTTCGCCTTTTGATTGATACTGACGGTGAAAATGTCTTTGGCTTAATTCCTGACATTGGTTTCACTCATCGCGGAATTGAGAAGATTCTAGAGAATAGGCTCTATTTCCAAGGAGTTGTTCCGGTTGAACGCATGGTGATGGCTGATTGCGCTAATGTTGGTTTAGGCTATGTTTTAGCTGTTGAGGAACTTCTAGGTGTTGAGGCTCCCCGAAGGGCTCAATTTATTCGTAGTATTTTGTGTGAAGTCAGCCGTATTAACAGTCATTTGTACGCTTATGGTTTGATGGCTGAGGGTGGAGGTGGCTATCCTGCTGTTTTTCTTTGGACTGTGGCTGACCGAGAGTTTTGGTTGGAGCTTGCTGAGATGTTAACTGGAGCCCGCTGGAGTTATAGTTTTTTTGTTCCTGGAGGGGTTCGTAACGATTTGCCTAAAGGTTTCAAGGAAAAAGCTCTGAGAGTTTGTGACTATTTTGAGAAGCGTCTAGATGTTTATCGTGATGTTTGGACCGTTAATGAAGTTTTTGTTATGCGTTGTAAGGGTGTTGGCGTTTTAAGCGGTGACGATGCCGTTAGGCTTGGTGCCTGTGGTCCTAGTTTGCGTGGTTCAGGTGTTGCTTTCGATGTTAGACGTGACGAGCCCTATGCAGCTTATGGAGACGTTGATTTTAAGGTTTGCACGATGCCTGAGGGTGATTCTTATGCTAGGTTTGTTGTCAGGTGGCTTGAGATGAAAGAAAGTGTGCGTATTATTAGACAGTGTGTGGAGGAAATTCCTGACGGGCCTATTAGGGTTAGAGTTCCCAACAGGGTTCCTAAGGGTGAAGCCTGCGGTAGGGTTGAAACTGGTAGGGGTGAAATGGTTTTTCATGTTGTTTCTGAGGGTGGCTTAAGACCTTATAGGGTTAAGATTATTTCTCCCACCTTGCGTAACCTATATGTTTTTTCTCAGCTTCCTAAGCTTGGCAAGGTCTTATTTGCGGATGTGCCAATTATCCTCTATTCTTTTGATCCTTGGTATCTTGATAGTGATAGATAATTGTGGGAAAAATTATTGGAGAAGAAGGTTAAAGGAAGGGTCAATTTTAAGGAGTTCTCCTCAACAAGGGCTCTTTAGAGAAACCTTCCTATATTTTCTTGTCCTCATACTTGTTTCTTCATGCATCCTCAACGAATTTTCTTTTTAATGTCCAAGACTTGTCTCTCTCGACGTATTTTGTTTTTCGTCTTATTTTTGTTCGTGTTATGTTGAGAAAAAATTTTTTAGGCAAAGGTTTTAGAAAAACCTATACCTTCTTTTGTGTTTAGAGGGTTCGGTGGTTTAGGATTGGGTTCAGAAATGGGTTTAGAAATAGTTGTCTCGGGTAGGAGGGTTCATGACGTTGGTTTTAGGGTTTTCTTGTTGAATAAAGCCATGGAGCTAGGTGTAAATCGTTTCCAAGCTATGAACGTCATTAAAGATGGCAAGCAATGCTTAATTGTTAGGGTTTCAGGCGGAGATCTCAAGGCCTTTCTTGATTTCGCCTTAACGAACAAGCCTGAGGACGCCTTGGTTGACGAGGTAAAGCATAGGAAGTATAGAGGCGAAATCATGCCTGTCTTAGACTATCTCCATTTCTTCCAAGCAGATCAATTGCATAAAGGAATAACTTTGATGAAAACCATGGTTGGAAATCAAGGTAAAATGTTAAGAAATCAGGATGAAATGCTTAAAAAGCAAGATGAAATGCTTAAAAAGCAAGATGAGGTGATCAGTGAAATTAGAGGCATGAGGGGTGATCTTAAAGCCTTTATTGATAGGCGACTTGAGAGGATAGAGAAGGATATTAAGTTGATTAAGGCGAAAATCGGTTTGAAATAAGTTTGTTAAATTTGTTAAGTTTGTTAATGTTCCCTTTTTGAAGGTCATTTCTTCGGAAAAGGTTATCAGCGAATAAGAAAGGCAAATATTCTCATGAAATGCAAAGTGAGACATGGACGAGAGAAAATATTGATAGAGTAAACAAGTATACCTTCACTTGGCTTTCATAGGACTTGGGAGGCTAGGATTGTTAACATTAGGAGTTTGCGTTGAGGATTTTAAAAAGGTTAGCTAAAGAAACATGTAAATTGCAAATTGTTTAGTTTGTTTTTTCAAATAACCTTATCGCGTATTGCCCATATTCGGTTAGGGGAATGGTGTGG
>JAOZGF010000061.1 GCA_027491845.1 Thermoproteota archaeon
CTCAATTACTACATACGTTTATTTCGATGCCTTCAATTTTTTTGAGCGGCGCCTTCTTTCCTTTATCCACAATGCCTCTCTGGATGAAAATTTTGGCTTTAATTAACCCTTTAACCTATGGTGTTGACGCTGTCAGGACTGTTCTAACCGGAACAAGTTTCCTCCCATTTCACATTGATCTAGCAGCTTTACTTTTCTTTTTAATTGCCTCCATAGCCCTTGCAGCCCTAATGTTCAGGAGATCAACAATCGAATAATTCCTCTTTTTCCCTGCCTTTTCGAATTAAACTTTAAATAGTTTCCCTCACTTTTTACAAGGGGAAATTTCACTTTAAGTCGGGAGAATCCTTCCATGAAGACCTTTAGGGTAGGCATTTTAGGCGGGTCAGGAACTGTTGGACAAAAATTCATCCAGTTACTTCACAATCACCCGTACTTTAGGGTTAAGGCTGTCACAGGGGAGAGGACAAAGGGAAAAAAATACGGTGAAGCGGTGAACTGGCTTTTTTCCCATGAAATACCTGAAAATGTCAGGGATCTAGTTGTTACTTCATCAAGCCCGTCATCACTTGACGTAGACTTCGTTTTTTCTGCTTTACCGTCCCAAGTCGCCAGGGCAATTGAGCCTCTTTTTGCTGAAAACGGGTTACCCGTTATCAGTAATGCCAGTGCATTTAGGATGGAAAAAGACGTGCCACTCATTATTCCTGAAGTAAACCCCCAACATCTCTCGCTGATTGAAGTCCAGAGGAAACTTAGAAAGTGGGATGGCTATATTGTAACCGATCCAAATTGTTCGACAGTCGCGTTAGCAATGGTTCTGAAGCCTATACTTGACTCTTTCAGCATTAGAAGGGTCATTGTAACAACCATGCAGGCTATTTCAGGTGCAGGTTACCCCGGCATCCCTTCTCTATCCATCCTCGACAACATCATTCCCTTCATACCGGGCGAGGAAGAGAAAATTGAGACGGAAACACTCAAGATCTTGGGCCGTTTCGAAAAAGACCATGTTAAGGAGGCTGAAATAAAGATATTTGCATCATGCAATAGAGTCCCCGTCTTGGACGGACACCTGGAACACGTTTACATTGAAGCCAAGGAAGAAGTTGACTTAGAGACCGTTAAACAAGTTCTTCAGGACTTTAAAGGAAAGCCTCAGGAACTTAAGTTGCCTACAGCTCCAAGTCAACCAATCATTCTCTTAAACAGTGAAGACAGGCCTCAACCAAGGCTTGACAGGTTAGCTGGAGACGTTCCAGGGATGTCTGTTGTAGTTGGAAAGGTTAAGCAGGGAATTGACAAGAACTCCTTGTCCTTGACACTTTTAGGACATAACACGATAAGAGGGGCTGCAGGAAGCGCAATACTCATCGCTGAACTTTTAGCCTCCATGAACATGCTTTGAGTGGAGGTGGGTTTTAAAATGGTTTTAACGGAAAAAATTGAAAGTGAAGCTGTAAAGCAAGCAGCTTATTTAATCGCTAATAGCGCTAGAACCGCTCCAAAAACCAAGGGAATAGATGATTTAAAAATAGTTTTGGTTCAAGGAGAAGAACTTACTAAGTTAGCTGAAAAAATGAAGAAATTAGCTTATGAGAGAAAGAATCCAAGGATGCTTAGGGATTCGGAGAGTCTAAAACAAGCTGAGGCAGTTTTGCTTCTAGGAATAAGTGGAGGCAAGAGCCTTGACTTCGACTGTGGTGCATGCGGTTTCAAAACATGTGAAAATTTTAAGAAAACAATTAGATCGGAAGGAAAGGACTTTAAAGGTCCTAATTGCATGTATAAAGTGCTGGATCTTGGTATAGCGCTGGGATCAGCTGTCAAGACAGCTAGTGATTTAAACATAGACAACAGGTTAATGGTGTCGGTGGGAATAGCTGGAAGACAGCTTGGATACCTCAAGGAAGACATTGTCGTCGGAATACCTTTGGCGTCCAAGGGTAAAAACCCATTTTTCGACAGGAAAATACCTGAATTATGAGTAAAAAAATTTTGAAAGGAACTTATTGCCCACTACCTACCATTTATTCAAAGCAAGAATTAATTACTTTCTTTTGAAAAGGGTAATAAATTGGCTTTGAAGGGAAGAACGAGGAAGTTAAGAGAGAACTTGAAAAAAAGGTTCCCTAACGAAGATGTCGACTTACTTGAAAAAATACTTTTGAGAGGGGTTGAGAAAGGCTTCGTAACTTACGGGGAAGTAGTTGAGCTAGGTGGAACTGTTGACTTGATCTTAAGCCTAGAAGAAGAAAAAGTGCTTATCCCTTCAGCTTCTTCAAAAAGCTTGTCTTGGGAGGATAGATGTTTTTCCTTTAAAAACAACGAAAAATTCGAGATGCCCAACATAATAAGGAAAATAATTAAAGTAGCAGTTGAAAAAGGCATTTGGAGCCCCACGTTAGCCTTCAAGGAATACCTTCAGTCGATAGGTGAAAAAGAAATAGACAGAATGGTTGAGCTCTTGCAAAAAATAATAAACAAAAGAACCTTAATCGTTTCAGCTGAGGAAATCAAGGAAATCGCTGCAGGAATCAACATGGAGGAAAGAATAAACACGATTATTTCGGAATTAAAGGGGTCAGGCGTAATAAGCCCGTGCTTGCGAGGTTTCATCAGAGAAAAAAAGGTAGTGTATGAATTGAATAAGTTCATTCTAGGTTGATTTTCAGTTTAAGCTGTTTTCAAGTTATTTCATTTTGTTTATGTGTCTGCACCTAAACCTAGTTTGTGGGTTGCATAGGTGAAAGCAATGTAGCCTGTTACCGCTTGATTAATGAATATGCAAAGTGTTGATGAAAGAACTGTTGCGGCTAATGCGACACTGGGCGGGATACCGAACATTGTTAACAGGACCATCATGCTTCCCTCCCTAATGCCAGTGTTCCCAGGTATGCCTAAAGGAAAGAACCCGATGATTATGTTAATGGAGTAAACGAAAATGCAAAGTTCTAGGGGTATGTTGCTTCCAATAGACTTGAAGGCAAAGTAGAGGGTTGATATGTCAACGGCCCATGCAAGGTAT
>JAOZGF010000074.1 GCA_027491845.1 Thermoproteota archaeon
TTGCAAACATTGCTGAACCACTTTCAAGCTTAGAAGAACACTAAGGACATCAAAAAATAGTTGTTAACGCCATAATAAAAATAAGGACAGGATGTTCAGTTTCTAGTGAGTGAAAAACTGACACACAATTCCTTAACAGAAGTAGCTCTTCAACAGACAGGCTTTGAAGTAGACTTTTCGACAAGGAAATTCATTAAAGGATTCTTAACGTTATAGCTATGGGAATGAGTATTGATAGTTCTTGTTTTCGCTGTTTACGCGGTATAGTTACAGATTCATACATGGATGTCAGGGTCTATATATAACAGGCTGGAACGAACATAGTCATCGTCTTTCCAATCTTCTCATTCCCCCAGAAATTTTTCGTGATCACTAGTGCTTTTTTAGGCGCATAGGTTTTGATGAAGCTTTTCAGGCTTCTTGAAATGCTAGGTTTTTTAAAAAATTGATATTTCACCTCAATCGGAACTATTTCATCTTTTATTCTTAGTATGAAGTCTACTTCTGCTTTAGCTATGGTTCTCCAGTAATTTATTGTTTCGTCAGGGAAACTGTTTCTTAGGCTTAAATAAACGAAGTTTTCAACTATTGCTCCTCCATCGATCCTTCTCTCAAGTGGTTTAAAGTTTCCCGTGATGTAATTTCTTAAGCCTAGGTCAATGAAGTATATCTTGGGTGTTTTCTTTAATTCTGTCAGGGGGTTCCGATAAAAGGGTTGAACAAGCCTAATTATGTAGGTTTCAGACAGTATTGACAGCACTTTTCTTACTTCCTTGTAGTAACTTTGACAAGTTGTTGATAGGTTGTTGTAGTTAACCATGTTTCCTGTAAGATATGCTAGGGCCCTCACGATGCACCTGTATTTGAACGTGTCACTGAACCTGAGGAATTCTACCACGTCCTTTGAAACATAGGTATCGTAGATGTTCTTAAGTATGACTTTCTTAGTTTCAACGTCTTTAGCCTTAATTACAGCAGGATAGCCCCCAAACACAAGGTATTCATTGAAGAGGGGTGCAAACTCCTTTAAAAAGACGTCTTTGATTGTGGGGACTTCTCCGTTTAGCAGGAACCTCTTAACGACAGTGTTTCTTTTTTCGTAGATATTGGCTAATCTAGGGTTCTTTGCAACCAGAAACTCGTGAAAACTGAAGGGAAAGAGTTCGAAAAAGAAAACTCTTCCAACAAGAAATTTCGCCATGGCCCCGCTTATTTCTAGAGAAGAACTTCCTGTCACTATGAACTTTACTTCTTCAAATGTATCATAAAGCAACTTTAATTTTTTCCCAGGATCCCTTACATAGTGGTATTCATCCATCAAAAAGTAATATTTGTTTTTTTTGAGTAAAAAGCTTTCCACATATTCTTTTGGGTTTGCCTCGAAAGCCTCCAGGACGTCTGGGTCCTCGAAATTTAGGAAGACCACGTTTTTTCCTTTTAGTTTGCTTTGAAGAATTTTTAATATGGTCGTTTTTCCTGATTGCCGAGGCCCCTTAATCGCATAGGCCTCCCTGCGGTTTAACCATTTTAGCAAACTAGGCAGGATGTCGCGGGGATATGTTTTTTCTTCCTTCACGCTAATAACAGTATTTGTTAAATTTTTTAAATTTTACTAATATTAAAATTAACATTGCTTTAGATAGAAACGGATTCATACAAAAAAGGAAAGAATTATGTTTCTAACTTGTTTTAACATTTCTTTACACATTTTTAGAGCGTTAGTAACACTTCAAGGTTGCGATGGAACTAGAAATAAACTAGATTTATTTTCTTGGTTTTATAAGGTTAAGGATGATGGAGAAGCAAGTGTGAAGGGTAAAGACATAAATGATAACTGCAACAATAGAAAGGTTCACCAAAGATTTGTTCTTACTGGCGTGGTTCTTTAAGCCTTTGAAATCGCTTGAAAAGAGGCTAAAGCAGGTTGTTAAGCCGTCAATTATGCAGGCTTCCCTTTACTTCAACTTTTTCAGCAGCTAAAAATGGAATATGAAGGAGACGTTTTTTAGGTAAGAGTTGAACAGGAAAAATTGCCGCCCATTAACCCTCATTTTTAGTTCAACGTTTATTAAAGTAAACAGTAAAGGTTATTTATGAGAGATTCCTCTTCTAAGAAGCAGTGATTTGTTTGAAAGGGAAGAAATTTGTTGTTTTAGCTTTAATGATTTCATTAACAACAGCGTTAGTTTTAATAGCTAATGTTGAAAAGGTCTACATGCTTCAAAAGCTCGGCATTCTTCTTAAAACACAGAAAGAATGGGTTTCAGGCGCAAAAGCAAGCATCCAAGTTCTTACGGTTTCATCTCTCACCAGGAAACCTGTTAAATCAAGTGTTGAACTCAAGTTACTTGATGAGAGCAAGGAATTAGTTGAGGTTCTTTTTAAAGGGGAAACTAATGAGGAAGGCTTGTTGAACCTTACTTTTGACGTTCCAAATGTTCCTTCAGGAAACTATTTCCTTCTGGTTAAGGCTTCCTCAGGACTGTCTAGTGACGAAAGGGAACTAATCGTTCCCATTAAGGCTTCATACAGAATATTGATTACAACAGATAAACCTGTTTATAAGCCAGGTCAAACGGTCATGTTTAGGGCTTGAACATGGAGGTTAACAAATGAGAAATATGTTCCAGCAGAAGGTCAAGAGATTACGGTGTCTCTGGTAAGCCCTAAGGGAACAAAATTTTTCAAAAAAACGTATGTGGCAGGGAAGTACGGTGAAGTTTCAGGCTCAATAAAGCTCTCACCTGAAATAGAGGTCGGGAGATATAGGTTAACCATTGACGCTGAGGATTTCTTGCAGGAAATACCTGTTAGAATAGAGAAATACGTTCTTCCAGCCTTTAAGGTAGAGCTTACCTTCATGAAGGAATGGTATTTGTTGACGGAGAAAATTTACGGTACGGTAAACGCAACATATTTCTTCGGGAAACCTGTCTCCAACGCAAACGTAACCCTAACAGCAGCAGCATACTACGGGGAATGGAGGACTGTGTGGATGTATAGGGGTAGAACAGATGAAAGAGGACTGATGAGTTTTGTTTTTGATGCACCTCGATATGCGGTGGGGATTGAAATGGTCGAGGGAAAATCAAAGCTACTTATTAATGCAACGGTAACCGATGCAGCTGAACAAACAGAGCAAGCGTCAAAAACATTGATTTTAAGTGACACTCCATTTTTAATTCACGTCATTACGGAGAAAAACACTTTCCTTCCCTTTGAAGAAACACATCTTTACGTTGTCGCCAGGTATCCTGGAGGGACGCCTGTCAGGAACGCCGAGTTGAGCCTAAGAATCTACACAGAAACCGGTGAAGAAGTTTTTTCAACGAAAACCTTCACAGGTTTAAACGGCGAAGTTAACGCGTCTTTCATCCCTCCTGAAACAGACAAACTCATGATCAACATCCATGTTCTAGATAAAAAAGGTTTTTCAGGGTCATATGTTTACGAATTGTTCCCTCAAAAGCCCTTAGGCGGTTTCTTGGTTAGGATTTTGTCAGAGAAGCCTTCCTATATGGTGGGGGAAAACATTTTCTTTAAAGTATTGGTGCGGAAGCCTGCCTTGAATGTTTCAACCAATCAAGTTTACCTTGACATAATAAGCCCTTTAGACGGAGCAACATTATATACTGAGAGCAAGGAAGCCGTTAATGGAACAGCCTCCTTTATTGTTACGGCGAGGGAAACGTTTTCTCCTTTCATTGTCGCTAGAGCATATTCAATAGCGCCGTCGATGGAGTTTTATTCTGATTGGGTTAAAGTGGACGTGAACCCGTCCAGAACCTTAAACGTCTTCCTAACAACAGACAAAAACGTTTACTTGCCAGGTGAAAACTGTAAACTTAGAATAACAGTTAAAAACAATAAAAATGAGACGGTTAATGATGCCCTTGCATGCATAAGCGTTGTAGACAGTTCACTTCTAGCTTTAAGCGAGCAGAGACCGGGTTTCGAAGAGATTTTCTACACTTTAGGAAAGGAATACCAAGAGGTGCAGTGGGAGATCCATGAACTGGAAAGGACAGTGGAGCTAAGAACATGGGAAGTCCACGAGCAAAGCGCTTTAAAACTAAAGGAAGACATAAACAGACGGATGTTAAGTCTCGGAATATATTCCTTGTTTTTCATACCCATGGGAATGGTTGTCGCTGGTTTATATGTGCTCCTTAAGTCAAAGCATAGGAAGGCTGGCTTAGCAGTCCTCCTGACAGGTTCAATAATTGTGGCTATCTATGCTCAAACAGGCCTAATGATGTTGTTTTTTTCCCTAACAAGCGGGAAACGCATACTAATGCCTAGGATTGCGCCTGCACCGGCGGTTGCGCCTGCGCCGGTGGAGAAAGGATTGACCGAAACCCATGGAGAAGGAGAGAAAGAAAAAGAGGAGGTAGGTAAACTAAGGGATATTATGCTGAGGTGGTTCTTTCCGGAAACACTATACTGGAATCCTTCCCTACCTATAACAGGGCATGCGGAGATAAATATGAAGCTGGCTCACTCAATAACGACATGGAGCGTTAAAGCAATTATTAGCACAAAAAACGGGGAGATAGGTGTACAGCATGGAAACATAAAAGTTTTCAAAAGTTTCTTCATTGAA
>JAOZGF010000080.1 GCA_027491845.1 Thermoproteota archaeon
CCTTGTTTAATGTAGGAGAGTGATGCTGAAACTGTTGTTCCAAGTATAGCTGCCAGACTGATTGCAATGGCTTTGCTCGGCGCGACGTTGAACATGAGTATTAAAAGGGGCACTATGAGAAAGCCTCCTCCTAAGCCTATGATTGATGATGGAGCTGCAATGATAAGGCCCATTACGAAGAGCGTTAAGGCGAGGATTGCCGTGTTTTTTCTCCTCCTAACTTTGCTTTTTTCTTTTTTGAGTGTTTTATTTTAAGGGTTTAAGGATGTGTTATATTTGTTCAGGAGACATGTGGAAAACAGTGTTGGTTTGGTTTATTGAGAGAAATTGATCAAAGGTTAACCAAATTTACTGGGCGATGGAGAGGCTAGGGGGAGACTGGGGGAATAAAAGGGAATGGTATTGTGAGGCCAACAAGGTGGGTTTTCAAGGTTGTTCTAAGAAGCAGCTTCTTGATGGACAGGGAAAGTCAACAATTTAATTCTAACTTATAAATTTTTGTTCTAGGGCTCTTCCATAAATTAGTTTTATGTTGCGTCTCTCCGCCTCCTTTTTCAAGAAATTTAAAACCTCTTTTGGGGCAGATGCAACCGCTAGGAACCCCATGAAAACCTTGACACCGTAAATTTCCTCGAGAAATCCAATGTCCTTTAAAAGTTTTTCAAGTTCAGTTTTAGCTTCCCTTAAAGTTTTAAGGCTTGTTGTAACTTCGCCTACAACCAAGGGATCCTTGTTGAAAACATCTATTTCACGTTCCTTCTCCCTATAACGTATGGTGCGGTTTACTTTAACCTTCACTTTTTCCCTTGGCACGCCCATGATCACCAGTTGGTCCTCAATGAAAGCGGCTGTGTAATGGTCTAGAGTTGTGCCAACCGCGCTGCCTAGGGCCCTGACGCTGTTAACAAGTCCTTTAACCACCTTTTCAAGACGTTCATGGTTCTCCCTTAATGCTTTAACCTCTAACCACAACTTGTTTTGGTTCTCCCATAGCTTCTTTTGTCCTTCCCATAATTTCCTCTGTCCTTCCCACAGTTTCTTCTGTCCTTCCCACAGTTTCTTCTGTCCTTCCCATAGCTTCTTCTGTCCCTCTTCCAGTTTATCCAGTCTTTTAAGGACTTCAAGTATTCCTATTCGTCCTGCAATCGCATAACGAAACTCTTCATCCTTCTCCAGTAGCTCAAGAAACTCTTTTTTCAAGCTTGAAACCATGAAAGAACCTCCAAAATAATGGATCTTGAAGAAGCTATTTAAGCCTTACAACTTCCTGGAAAACCTCCACCTTTCATCTTTTTCTTTTTTTCAAAGAAAGAAAGAAGAGGATAATCTTTAAGTAACAAAAGACGGAAGATTGATAAATTTGAAATTAAGCCAATAACTACTTCGAAAAACGTTAAAACGTTACATAAGCACTGCACACTCATCCTAACGCCCAGAAGCTTGAAAAACGAGTTAAAAGGTGGAGATTGACTTAGAACAGTAACGTGTACAATCATTTAATGCGACTGCTTTAACAAAAAAAGAAAAGAGCGAGGGTAAACTTTAAGTAGGGAGGGGGTGTTAACCAGAAATAGGGTCAGTATAGAGGAAAAAAGTCGGTTACTGCTTCTGAGGTTGTTGAGGCGTTCAAGAAGGATAGGAGGGCCCTGAAAGAGCTTAGCAAACTAATGGTTGCAGAGCCAAACGTAAGGCTAGCAATAATAAACGCAATCCTAAGGGACATAGCTACAAAGGACTACGTAGACAAAAGACTAAGGGAACACGAAGAAAAAATAAACAAGAGGATAGACGATGCTGCTGAAAGCATTAATAAGAGGATAGATGACTTGAACAAAAGAATAGATGACGTAAACAAAAGGATAGATACACTCGAAAAATTCCTGGCTTCAAGCCTAATAGCAATAGTCGTAACCCTGGCAACAACAATACTGCTAAAATTCATACCGTAAACTTTCTCTGCCTTACGTTTTTTAAACTAAAACAATTAACAAGCGCTTCTGTTCTAGGGCTCTTCCATAAATTAGGTTTTATGCTGCATTTTTCCCTTCTTTCAAACTCAAAGGATGTTGTAGCTTTGATCTTCAATATGTTTTTCGGCAACTTCGCTACGGTTCCTCTTGGAGGAAGAAATGAAATGGAGTTACCTTTTATTTACTTTAATTAAACTCTAAAATTTTTATCTATGGAACCTTTGTCACAGTAAGTGTTAGCTATCCACAGGTGTAAGTGAGCGACTGTGGCATGCGGACCATAGCCCTGTTTCTCTCCGCGTTAACTTACTCTTTTTCACTTCTCTCCACATCTCTTTACATTTCTTTACGCTCCTTATAAGTTCCTGCTGCCAGCCCAGGCTTAGACGCCTGCAAAAAACTATAAATAACAAAGCCATTACCCAAAACTTTATGAAGTTAAGGTGAAGGTTATTTGAAACAGGTGAGTTCAGGTGCAGAAAGCCCAGGAGTCCCCGGAATATGTGAGGATTAGCTCTGCCGCGGCTTTAGCCTTAGGCCTCGTGGACGGCAGATCCTATCGAAATGCAGTGACCCACTGCATCAATCTCCTCCTAACCTATGGTGACGGTTGCATTGGGAAATGCGCTTACTGCGGGTTGTCCAAGTCAAGGGAAGCCGGGAAACCCTGGATTCATCAAAGCTTTATACGCGTAGATTGGCCTGTGGTTTCGTTAAGGGAGGTTGTTGAAAGACTAAAAACATGTCCTCACGCTGAAAGGGTTTGTATTTCAATGATAACAAGACGTAGGGCTCTTAAAGACACGCTTCAAATCTTAAGGGAAGTTAGAAAGGTTGTTAACCAGAACTCAATACTCA
>JAOZGF010000097.1 GCA_027491845.1 Thermoproteota archaeon
TTTTTCTTAAGTATCCTGGCAAACCTTCCACAGTTAACAGGGTCAAGTGCGGAATCTACTTCATCGAAGAGATAAAATGGAGAAGGCTTCAGCTTTTGTATCGCCAGAATAAACGCAAGGGCTGTTAAAGACTTTTCTCCTCCTGAAAGCGAATCTATGTTTAGGGGTTTCTTGCCAGGCAACTTGACCTCTATTATCAAGCCTAATCCCCCGTTTTTCTCCACAATGCAGAGCCTTCCAGTTCCACCTGTTAACTCGTTAAATACCTCGTTAAATTTCAGGGATAGGTTGAAGAGGGTTTCATTGAACACCGAAGTTTTCTTTTTCTCAACTTCTTGGATGAAGTTAATTATCTTTTCTTTTTCAATAAGTAAGCGGTTAATTTTTTTCTCTAGATCGCTTCTTTCTCTTTTAATTGTAGTGTACGCGTCTTTTGACGTGAAATTAATTTTCCCTAGTCTCTTTATTTGCCTATCTGTTTCAATTATCTTTAGATAGAGCCTTTCTTCTTCCCCGTTTTTCGGTGGGTCCAAAATAAAAGTTTCTTGTTGCGCTTCCGTCATTTCCTCCATTTTTTGCTTTAGCAGTGCCTCTTTAACCTTCAACTTTTCAATTTCACTTGTTTTTTCGCTTAATGATTCAATCAACTTTTCTTCTTTGTCCCTTAAATCATTTAATTTTCTCTTTAGTTCTTGAAACCTTGTTTTTAGGGCTAGTTTTGAAGCTTCCGTATTTTTAGATATCTTCTCCTTCAGCTTCTTTATTTCTTCCTTCAGGAATCGGTTTTTCTGTGCTAGCTCGTTAATTTTCTCCTTTATTTTCACGGTTTCTTTGACGGTTAAATCGTCCTTGAAGCAACTGATGACGCCGTTTTTTTCAATTAGATTTCCATTTATATCAACTATCCTGTACTTCCCAATCCATTCCTTTTTTATCATGCTTATATGTTTCACAAGAATTGTCTCGTTTAGTAGTAGGTCTATTGCTCTGCCTATCTCTTCCTTAAAGGTTAACAGGCTTTTCAGGAAGCCAATTGAAGTTGAAGGAGGGCTCCTTGGTTGCTCAGGAGGCCTGCATAGGTCCAGTGGAACAACAATCATCCTATTTAAATGAGAAGACTGGAAGCGTTTAACCCATCTAAGTGCTTCGAAGAAATCTTTAACCACAAAAACATCGCATCCTGGTTTTAAGCATGCCTTTACGGCCATATGATATTTTTCCTCTGAGTTCACAAGAGAAATTAAGGGGCTGACGTTTTCCTTAAAAGCCTTGTTCAGGTTCCCCTCCCTTTTCATTTTCTCCATGTTTTCCCTGTTTTGTTTTAGCTCTTCTTCCATTAGCCCTAATTTTTCTTTCAGTTTGTTTCTTTCCAAGGCTTCTTGAATCATTGTGTCGTTAATTTCCTCCATTTCAATGTTTATTTCCCTTATCCTTTCCCTCACTTTCCAAAGTTCTTTTTTGAGGTTCACGATGGCCCGTTTGTCAAGTTCTCTTTTTATTTTCTCAATCTCTTTTTTTAAACCCTGAATCTTTTTCGATCGATATTCCATTACAAGTTTTGCTTTCAAATTCTTTAGTTCTTCATGTTTTGCAAGGGCTTTAACCTGTTCTTTCAGGTTTCTCTCTTGTTTCTTTTTTTCTTCAAGTATTATCTTGAGTTTTCCAAGTGTTTCATCTGCTTTCTGAAGTTCTTTGAGGGCTCTCTCTTTTTTTTCCTCGTACTCCTTGATGCCGCATATTTCATCTATTATCCCTTTTCTTTCTCTAGGGCTCATTTTGATTATCTTGTTGATGTCCCCCTGCAAAACAACGTTATGTCCGTTAACATGTAGGCCTGTTTTCGCAAGGAAGTCTAGTATGAATGTTTTTTTCCTTTTTCTTCCGTTGAAAAAGTACTTGCTAACCCCTTTCCTGTTTATTTCTCTGCCTAACCTGATCTTCCTCTTTTTATTTGTTAAAATGACTGTTACCCTGGCTTTCCTTGCAGTGTCTTTGTTCCATATTAACTGGGGAAGGTTTTCCGCCCTTAAGGATCTTGTTGACTTTAAACCTAATGCGAAGTTTATTGCTTCAATAACGTTTGATTTCCCTGATCCATTCGGCCCTGTTATGGCGTTAAAGCTACTGCTAAAAGTTACTTTTCCCTTCTTGAAGGACTTAAAGTTTTGGATTTCAACTGCTTCAATGAGGTACATTTAGTTTTCTCCTTTCTTTGTGGTTTGCAGTTATTTTTTGTTCATGAAGCACTGTTGAAGGTAGTTGACCTTCCTTACTATTTTTTAAAGTTAGTTACGACATGTGAAATACAGTTTATCGTTAATGTTTGGGTGCTTGGAAAATGGATCTAGGGAAGTTGAGGGAAATAGGTTTAAGGTTAATGGAGACGTTGAGGCTGGAAACGTATCCTGTCGCTGTTAAGCTGGTTTCAAACGATGGATTTCCGGAGGGAGTTAGGAGGCCTAAAACACAGTTAGGCCATAAGATCACATTGTGTCAGGCTTTCAGTATGACTAGGAGATATGGTTGGACTATTGGAG
>JAOZGF010000001.1 GCA_027491845.1 Thermoproteota archaeon
AATAAAAAGGATTCTAAATGTACTTCCAACTGTAATACAACCCCTTTTTTCAAAAGTGTAAAGCAAAGATGAGTTGAGGGGATTGTTAGAAACTAAAGAAAACAGAGGAGAGGAATTAATGATAGAAAACTATGAATTTGGAAGGATAGTCATAAACGGTAAAACCTACAGGGAAGACCTAATTATACTTGGGTCAAAAATAATTGAAAACTGGTGGAGAAAGGAGGGACACAGTCTTTCCATTGAAGATTTAGAGGAAGTATTAAGAGAGAAACCGGATATATTGGTCATTGGAACCGGTTATAATGGCTTAATGAGGATCCCGCCTGAAACCTTGAATTACCTTGAGTCCAAGGGTATAAAGGTTGTGTCCGCTAAAACAAGGGAGGCATGCAGAATCCACAATGAACTGCAAGGGAAAGGTAAAAAGATAGCTACAGCCCTTCACCTCACCTGTTGAAACCCTTGGAAAAGGCAGTGTAAACCAGAGGCAATCCAGATCAGGGATATTTCCCTTCGCAATCTCCCGAGCCAAGCTCTTTTAATTTAAGCCTAATTTCTTCAAGGGAGATAGGTCCCTCCCTTACAAGCTTTAAAGACGAACCCTTCACGTCTAGAATAGTTGAAGGCCTAACTCCCGGCAGTTCTCCTGAGTCAATTATAAAGTCAACCTGGCCTTTAAAGTAAGCAAGTGCCTCCTCAACCCTATAGGGTGGATTAAGTCCCTCTGGATTAGCGCTTGTAGCGGTTAAGGGGACGCCTGCCTCTTCGACGAGGGCCAAGGCAACAGGGTGGGAAGAAATCCTGAAGGCGATTTCTTCTCTGTTAACCACATCAGGTATGGCTGTTTTCTTCTTAACTATGAGGGTAAGTGGGCCAGGCATGAAACATTTAGCCAAGAACCTCGCCTTCTCGTCAAGGTAACCATATTCCTCCATCATTTCAAGGCTTGAAACAATTATGGAAAGAGGCTTACCCTTGCTCCTCCTCTTGATTTTTCTAACCCTCATAACAGCAGGTGCATCCAAGGCGTTAGCCCCCAGTCCATAGCATGTCTCAGTAGGGTAAACAACAGTCTTTCCTTCCCTAACTTTTTCGCCTATGATTTTCAAGACATCCCTATCAGGTTTACTTGGATCAACCCAGACAACAATCGTCATACGCCAAACCCATCGAAAATGGCAGCTTGGAAATAGGAAAGAGTTGTCATCAAGAAAACAACAATTTTCAGTTTCCACATAAAAGACTTACCCAAACAATCATTTTTAGGAAATAATTATTAGTAATCATTAAGTAAACGAAGTGTTAATTGTTCACGATGCCTTCCTGGACACCGCCGTGGAGAGGTGAAACCTCTAAATGAAAATAAGCCACCTTTTAAACCCTGGAGAGTGGGTTGAAAGGCATTCACAGCTGAGAGGAAGCAAAATAGCGGTGAGAGACATCGACACAGGAAACAATCTAACATACAAGGAACTAAACAACCGATCAAATGCGTTAGGCAACAAATTCCTGGATTTAGGGCTTAAAAAAGGTGAAAGAATAGGGTTACTCCTAAAAAACAGGGTTGAATTCATAGAAATATATTTCGCCTGTGCAAAGACAGGCGTCACCTTTGTACCCTTCAACATAAGGTTAAGCCACCACGAGATAATCAATCAAATCATTCACTGCCAGCCAAAAATCCTCTTCATCGGAAGCGAGACAGCCTCCCTTGCCCAAAAAGTTAAAGAACAACGCGAAAAACTCATTTCAAACCTCACCATTTACTTTCTAGATGATTCGCACAAGAAAGAACCCATTGAAGCGGCGGGGAAAGACATGTTCTGTAATTATAGCGAACTATTCGAGGAGGTAAATTATTCCTACCCCAGGCCCCCCTGGGAAATACTTCAGGAAGATGTTCAATTAATTCTTTACACAGCAGGTACGACGGGGCAACCTAAGGGATGCATGCTTCCCTACCGTAAAACAATTTACAATACATTGAACGACCAACATGCCTACGGCTTGACAGAAAGAGACGTGTTCCTCTGTACACTACCCCTCTTTTACTCTGGAGGCCTAAACATCATAACAATCCCGACAATATATGTGGGCGGAGAAGTAGTTTTACTTTGGGGGATAAAAGGCGACCCTGAAAGGATCCTGGGGAACATAGAGAAATACAGGGTTACGGCGTTTCTTGGAGTGGCTTACCACGCTAAACTCATAAACAATTACCCAAATGCAAACGAAAAATATGGTTTGAAGTCGCTGAGGTATTGGAGTTTCGGAGGAGAACCAATACCCTTCAACGTTATAAGGGACCTGCAAAGGAAGTGGCCCCACGTAGCGGTTGCGTCATCCTATGGAACAACTGAAACATCTTTAGCCGCAACCTTCACGCCGACAAGGGAGAATATAGAAAAAATTAAGTTTGCAAGGAAGATAGGGAAATTCCCTGTAGGCAAACAAATGTTCTACAGTCCAATAAAAATAGTAAATGAAAAGGGGGAGGAAGTAGGTTCATTCGAACCAGGGGAAATACTGATAGGCGGACCAACGCTTTTTAAAGGCTACTGGAAAGACCCTGAAAAAACGCGTGAAGCAATAGATAAAGAAGGATACTTTCACACGGGCGACATAGCCATGAAAGATGAAGAGGGGAACATTTATGTCGTCGACAGAAAATCAAACATCATAAAGAGCGGAGGAGAAAAAATTTACGCTGCAGAAATAGAAGAAATAATTTTGCAGCATCCAAAGGTAGCTGACGTAGCTGTAATAGGGATAGAAGATAAGAAGTGGGGTGAAAGACCAATAGCCTTCCTTGTCCCAAAAAAACAGGCCAGCTTAAAGGTGGAAGAAGTCGTTAGGCTATGCAGAGAAAAACTGGCTAAGTTCAAGGTTCCAGACAAGGTAATAATCATGAGTGAACTTCCTAGGACAAGCTCAGGCAAGACAGTTAAATGGAAACTGAAAGAGCTCTACAAGGAAACTTTGTGTTCAGGAAGTCGTTGACATGGACAGATTCGGATTAAACAATCACGAAAAAAAATGAATTGATTCCTTTAACTCTTGGCCTTTAAGGTTCTTCAATAATCCCGTTGGGCTCTATAACAACCTTAACGCAGTTTTCCATCCTTGCAGCAATCTTAAAGCCCAGTTGTATGTTCTCAATGTTGAAGACATGTGTAACTAATTCTTTAACCTTGATCCTGCCCTTACTAATAAGGTTTAAAGCAACAAGGTGGTCTCCAGGACTCCCTGCATAGGAAGTATAAAGAGAAACGTCTTTAGCCCACATAACTTGGAACAGAGAAAAGGGAATAACTGCGTCAGGATCCGTTGGAGCGAAGAACATTATTTTGCCGGCCTTATCCACGCATTTGAGGGCTTCAACAACGGCTTCAACAGACCCTGTGCAAATTATCACGTGGTCCGCTTTAGAGCCATCGTTAACCTTTAACAAATCCTTCCAGAGCTCTTTTCCTGACAAAACAACATGGTCGGCACCCATTTCCTCAGCGTATTTTAAGCGGTAGGGCAAGACATCGGCTGCAACGATGTTACCCGCCCCATGAATCCTTGCAAGCTGGACGTGAAGTAGGCCTGTTGTTCCGCAGCCTAGGACGAGAACAGAGTCACCGTCGCCAATGTTCAGGAACCTTTGAGCCCTGACAACGCACGCCAAAGGCTCCACAAACGTTCCTTCAAGGAAAGAAACGTTCTCGGGAAGAACATATATCCCTCTGTCAACATTGATGGGGGGGAGCCTCAAGTACTGGGCGAAGCCTCCAGGGTCGAAATGCGTGTGACGTTGAAGCGTTTCACAGACAGTGTGATGGCCCCTTAAGCAATACTTACACTTGTTGCAGGGCACATGGTGTGAGGCAGCAACCCTTTGACCAACACTGTAATCCATTATTTCCTCGCCTACTTCCTCTATTACACCTGAAACCTCGTGTCCTAAAACCAATGGGGCCCTTGGAACCCTATACCATTCCAGTACATCGCTTCCACATATGCCGCAAGCCATGACCTTAAGAAGAACCTCCCTTGGACCTATCTCTGGCACCGGGATTTCCCTTACCCTGACGTCGTCGTTGTTATAGTAGAAGGCAGCCTTCATCCTCTTCT
>JAOZGF010000118.1 GCA_027491845.1 Thermoproteota archaeon
ACAATTGAAGTTAGAGGAATACATGATGTACCTGTTGAAATGATTGAGAAACAAATAGACGCTGTTGCAAGTGATATAGGTGTAGACGCTGCTAAGACAGGTATGCTTCATACGTCTGATATAATTAAAGTAGTGGCTGAAAGCATTGAAAAGTATAAGTTTCCTGTGGTTGTAGACCCCGTGATGATAGCTAAAAGTGGGGCCAGACTTCTAAGAAAAGATGCTGAAGAGGCTTTAAAGAAGAGGTTAATTCCTCTAGCTAAAATTGTAACTCCTAATGCAATGGAAGCGACAGTACTTTCAGGCATAAACGTCAAAGACCTTGAAGGAGCTAAGAAGGCAGCTGTCAAGATTTCGGAAATGGGGGCTGAAGGAGTAGTGGTTAAAGGTGGCCATGTACCTGACGAAGAAAAAGCAGTTGACGTTCTTTATTACAGAAATGAGTTTTACTTCTTCAAGAACGAGAAAATAAATACTTCAACAACACATGGCACAGGTTGCAGTTTTTCAGCTGCAATAACGGCTGAATTAGCTAAAGGCAATAGAGTTGTAGATGCTGTTAAAAAAGCTAAAGAATTAATAACTTCAGCCCTTAGGTTTGGATTAAAGATAGGAAGCGGATATGGACCTGTTAACCCCTTAGCTCCTCTTTACAAGGAATCAGAGAAGCCCTTCGTCTTAAAAAAGTTAATGGAGGCCCTTGACTTATTAGAGAAAAACCAGGCAGTTTCAGCGATAATCCCCGAAGTTGGAATGAACCTTGCGATGGCTACAACTTATGCTTGCTCGCTTGAAGATGTTGCAGCTATACCTGGAAGGATAGTGAATGTTGAGGGAAAAGCAAGGGCTTCCCATTGCCCAAAGTTTGGCTGCTCCAGACACATAGCAAAATACATTTTAACAGCTATGAAGTATAATTCAGAAATGAAATCAGCAGTTAACATCAAGTATTCTGACGAAGCATTAGAGATTTTAAAACACATGAACCTGAAAATTTCCCATTATGATAGAAGGAAGGAGCCAAAGGAAATCAAGTTAAAGGAAGGCTTCTCAGTTTATTGGGGGGCTGAAGAAGCCATAAAAAAAGCCAGGACAGTTCCAGATGTAATTTATCACTTAGGTGACTGGGGAAAGGAACCTATGATCATCCTGCTTGGTAAGGATCCAGAGGAGCTTGTTAAAAGAATCCTGAGCTTAACCAAATCATTAAGTGAAAGGGGTGTTAAAAATAAAGTTTAATTCAAAAACTGTTTCACTAGCAATAATTCTAATAGCTTTAGGGGTTATAATCGCCCCCTTCTTCTGGTTTCCCCTCTTAACAACTAAAGCATACCCTGGACAACACATGATAAACGTAGTTTCAGGGGTTCTCCTAGGCCCTTTATGGGCAATGGTAATAGCTTTATTCATAGGCTTTATTAGAATGGGGCTCGGCATAGGTACAATTTACTCTATACCTGGCGGCCTTCCAGGAGGGTTAGTGGTTGGCATAGTATATATGTTTTTGAGGAAACTGGGCTTTAGAAAAAAAGAAATAGCAGCTTTTACAGAGCCCTTGGGAACAGTTTTCATAGGTGGGACGCTTGCAGTTTACCTAGTTGCACCCTTAACATGTGACGTTAAGCTTTTAGGCGCACTAATCCCTATATGGATCGGTTGGGCAGCAAGCTCCCTGCCAGGCTCCATAATAGGCTTTATAGTCTTAGAGGCGCTAAAAATTGCCGGTATTGAACGAGAAACCCTCATTAAAAGAGATGCTGGGTAAGAAAACCCTTTTCTTGGGTGAGGTGGCCTCAGGGAAGACAAGGATCCTGGCTAAAATAGTTGATGAGTTAGTCAACATGGGTCTTGGAAGGGAAACAACAGTTATAGACATGGCCCCCCGGAAAACCTGTGTTGGAAAGGTTAAAATCGGCGGAACAATTCAAGAATACACCTCCAAAACACATGTAGTTAGATATTTAAGGCCAAAAAAAGTTTTTACACCAAGAATATCTTCAAGAAACAAAAAAGAATTGATTAAAATGGCTCTTTCAAACGCTGAAGCCCTTAATCCACTCCTTAACCTTTACTTAAAGCAACCCACAAGGATCTTGTTAATGAACGATTTAACAATTTATCTCCATGCAGGACAGCTAACTAAGATCCTAACATGTATAAAGAAAGCGAAAACATTTATTGGAACAGCATATAAAGGTAAATACCTTGAAAAAGACATGAATACAGGTTTGTCCAGAAAAGAAAGAGAATTAACTCAAGAATTAATGAAATTTATGGATCAAAATGTTTTTTTAACCCCTGTAAAGCCTAAACAAAAACGGGCAGTAACCATTTGTTAGATCTATGAATGGTCGCTCTACACTGTTAATATTAAAAAAGGCCTCTTCCAAATTAAATAATGTCGTTTTCCATCCTTTAAAAGGGATTCATTGTTCTTAATAACACATCTAAAACAAGGATTTGTCTCTTTAAATTTTCATAAAAAAGTGAAATCTCATGAAGAAAAACTTTTTAAGATGAAGAATAGAGTGAATCTTAGTGAACCTTATAAGCGTAAATAAGTTTTGAGGTGCAACGTCATGGAGCCTCTCCCTGACTTCCTCGTTTTCTGGATTTTTGCAGCCATTTTCACATTATCTCTAGCATCTATTATTGTTCTGGGAAAATTGCTTGGCATATCAAAGCCTACACCCAACAAACTAACAGTTTTTGAATGTGGACAAAAACCCATGGGAAGGGCGAGGGATTTCAAGATAACTGGAGCCTTAAGATATTTTGTGTACGCAGTTGCTTTCTTCGCCTTAGACGCTTTTACCTGGATAGTTTTGGCATCATCAACAACAATAGCCATCACACCAGTTACACTCCTCGTCTTAACCCTCTATGTTGCAATAATCTTCCTGGGAATAATCTTCCTACTAACATACTTGCCCAGAATAATGACATAAATTTTACCGAAGCACAGGGAAACTTAAACGTCCTCCATTTTTCGCTCAAACCAATTGTGTCAAAAACAATCTTCTTAAAATCTTTTTGTATAAGTTAGATTGACACGGTTCTTCCATGCACACCTAGAAGCCAAAACGGATTCTGTGAAGGCGATGGAAAACATGGGCGGCGCTCAAAAAAAGTTCTCAGTTGCTTTATGCCACAGTGACATGGACGGCTTCTCATCAGCTGTTTTGCTTTGTCTTGCAAATAAGGTTCACCCTGAAAACGTATACTTCGCCTCTTTCGCCCTGGCTCAAGCAATGGTTAAGTCTCTCTTAACCAGTACTAAAACGCTCTATGTCTGTGATTTAGCTCTAGAGAGCGAACTAAGTAAAATCCTGAAAGAGAAACCACAGTTAAAGGTTGAAATCTTCTTAATAGATCACCATAAAAAGGAAACTGACTTCCCTGAGAGAAAAGATGAAAGATTAAAAGTAGTCCATGACGAAAATAAATGCTCAGCCCAGCTTACCTATGAAATGCTGGAGAACCAAATCGCTAACAAAGAGTTAGCTGATTTGTTTTTATGTGCAGCGGCTTTCACAGACAAACTTGAAACAGGAACAGTACTTGAAAAATTAAATGAAAGAATATCTTTAATTTTGAAGCCTTTAACAGCAGGCTTAACAAAGCTCGGCTCAAGGAATAAGAAGATTTTCCTGAAAAAAGTTTTAAGGGGAAGAGTAGACATTAACTGGCTGATTAAAGTAGCTGATGAAAGCAACAGGAGGGTTAAGGAGGCCTTAAAAGAGGTTAAGAACAAACTATCGCTAAGGAATAGCATAGTAACCTTAGAAGACAATAGACTATGGCTTTCAAGCAAAATAATTAATTTCCCCAACGTTAAAATAGCACTAGTATATACGAAGAAGGATAACGATACAGTAAGGATTTCTTTAAGGGCAATTGATGAAGAAACAGCTGAATTTTCTTATAACATCGCTAGGAAATTGGGGGGGAACATTGGACTAACCGGGAAAGCCATAGGAGGAACTATACCTAAAGAAGGCTTAGATACTTACATAAAAACCCTCAACACAACAATTCCATTCTTTTTAAAGCTAAAATCTAATTTAAGAAGTCTTCAGACATGTTACGACCAATTAAAGGAGTTAAACGGCGAAATATCCGGGAAAATAAGGGAAGCAATGGAAACCGTTGCCAAGAAAATTGTTGCGCTCAAGAAGGAATGGCAAAACGCTGAACAGCTGCGGGACTAAAAAGTTAAAGTTAGGAGTTCTTAATTGATCCTTAAATGCTTGAGAACATAAACACGTGTTTTAAGGCTTAAAAGTTCAATAAAAACGCAAACGCTCATGAATGCTCTTTAGAAGACCTAAGGGCTTCATTAACATACCAAAGATTCTAATTACCGCTTTAAGGTTTAGCATCAAAGCTAGCCTTTTAACCTATAACGATATCTTCAATGGAGGCATCGTTTAACGTCGCTAAGTCCCGTGGACTTATTTTCACCCCAACATAGGGCGACCCTGCGCTCCCGACAACAAACTCCCTTTGGATAACCTTCCTGTCAACTATTGTTCTTAACCCTGACCCGACTGC
>JAOZGF010000133.1 GCA_027491845.1 Thermoproteota archaeon
AGCCTTATTAAAGGGACGACGTGTTTAGCAAGAATTTCGGAATCAAATTCTTCCATCCAAGCTTTTTCAAGGTATTCCTCCCTTGAAAAACCAGCCTCCAATATCCTGTCTAACAAATCCGCCAGCACAGTTGGCGCATGACCCCTAGCTATCTTCTCCCTAAACAGCTTAGAATAAATTGACTCATAATCTTTAACCATTTCTCCAACGCTTTTAACCCTTATTTCAGCGGCCTCCTCCTTTAGCTTCTTAAGCAAAGAAGGGTTCTCCTTCAGGGAAACTATTTTTTTAAAAACAGCTTAAGGTCTTTTTTTTTCAAGGATCAACCCTCCCCCTGATCTTTCAACACTTTCATCCATCGCCGTGTGTGGTGAAACAACCACGGGTAAACCTGAAGCCCATGCCTCGGACAATGCATATCCAAATGACTCAAATCCACGGGAGAGAAGACAAATTATAGTTGGCCTTATTTCAGACAAAATATTATGGAGGTCTAACCTGTTATAACGCCCGTGGAAATGTAATTTGTCACTATTCCTTTCGCGAAACTCTTCGGGAAAAAGTTTCTCCCAGTTCATCCCTAAAAAGTGAACGTCTATGTTTTCCTTCAATAGAAGTGGCACAAGTAACCTAATAAGTTCTTCTCCCTTGGCAGGTTCAGCGTAACCTAGAAAGCAAACTGAAAATTTCTCTTTCGGAACGACTTTTCCTGGTGGAAGATGCACGCCATGCTGAATTATTTTATGATTCATTGACCCATATATCCTGTAAAAAAGCTTTTTAACCGTGTTTGACGGAAAAACAATTAGGTCGCATTTCCTCAATTCCCTTAGCATCGAGTTCCTCCATTCCTCCAAGGATAAATGGTTGAAACCTAAGCTTTTAAGACAATCCTTACATATTTCGTGATTATCAGGCAATCCACAGTAATTATTTCTGTAGGTTAAGCTATAATTTGGACAGAACACGTAGCCATCATGGACAGAGAAAACAACAGGGATTCCCCTTGTTTTAGCGCAACCTATTATGTCAGCGCTCGCCCGCATTAAATGGTGAACATGCACAATGTGTGGGGAGAAAATGTTAAGGGTAAGGGAAAAAACCTTCTTAAGCAAGGCATCGTAGACAACTGGTTTACCCTTCCTTTTAAAGGGGAAAAAATACACGTTGAAATAACAATCAGCTATTTCTTCAACCCTAACGTGGTCTTTTTCAACATTTACAACGTAGATACAGTATTTATCCCTTAAACCGTTAACAAGATCCATAACGTGGAACTCTGTCCCGCCCACGGCATTCCTTGAAATAGGGTTATGGAGCAAATAAAGTATTCTCTTCCTTTCTCTCGAAATTTTCCTGGTTAAGAAAAAATCAAGTCTCTCTAAGACGTTCTTTAACCCCTCGTCCACGTTCGTCATTCTCAGTTCTTCAGCAGGTCTTAAATCCCTCCAGGCCATTTCTCCTGTGCGATAAACGAAAACATCGTCGGCTAAAACATGTTTACAGTTTTTAAGCGCCAGCAAAAAAATGTTTTCTTCCTGGAATCCTTCTCCTTTCTTCTTCAATTTCTTTAAAAAGCTTAAGAAATCCTTTTTAATGTAAAGGGCGAAGTCAAGTCCGCCGGGAATTCTAGGGTACTCCCTTAAACTAACTGCATCAACTATTTCAGCTATTTCCTTAACGCCCAGCTCTCTTGGAATTTTTCTGGGCCATGAGAACTTTGCGCCTTTATTTATTAAAGGCGTTACAACCCAGTTTCTTTCGTTAAAATAAGCAGCATCACGTAGCTTAAGCAGCCAATTATCACTTACAACAACATCCCCACTTAAAATAATCACATCATTGTTTTCTCTTTCCAGAAAACGAAAGACTTCCTCCACACTCTTAAGATAATCCAGCCTTCTTTTATGCCTTACAATTTTAACCCTTCCCTTCCAAGATTTTCTAAACTCCTTAAGTAAGTCAAAGACTCTTTGGTCCTTGCTTGCATCATCGACTACACTGACACTTACAATTTTTTGATCAGTGTGGTTGGTGATGGAGTCTAAACATGATTTAAGGCTGTTAAAACCATCTTGAACCAAGATAACCAAGCTAACTGTTTTCATCGTTCACTTAACCCATTAACACCATTAGTCTCGTTGAGCTAACCAATTTATTTTTTTCGAAAAGTCTTTTTTAGTGTTCCTCTCGAAAAGAGGTATCATGACGGAACAATAAAACTTTTTCGAAGAGTAAAGGGCAACTTAGTTAACTTAAGTGACTTCAAAGGTAAGGCCTACATGAAAGGTTAATCCAGATGGAAAGCCAAGACGCGAAGGATAGCGGTCGTTGAAGGCCGAAGTATTAAAGTGACAGGCTTTCCTTTTTAAGGGTGTTTAAGGCCTCATTTGTTGAGTAAAAATTTGTCTCTAACTTCTTCCTTGTTTCACTTGAATTTAAACTTGAATCCACAGGCCTCTTGGCATACCACTTCATTTCACAGGTCTTGCCCTTTTTGATGAGTGAAGGATCCAGATCCAAAGTTTCCGCAACCTTCAAAGCAAACCTGTATCTGCTCATCCTTTCTCCTGTAACATGGAAGATCCCTGTTAAGCCTTTTTCAATTATTTCAATGATTGCCTTGGCTAGAAGCGCAGCCTGAGTTGGCGAGGTGTATTGGTCAACTAGCGCCTTAACTTCTTCGCCTGCTTTAAGCTTTTCAAC
>JAOZGF010000137.1 GCA_027491845.1 Thermoproteota archaeon
GAGGCAACTGAAGCGTACGTAAAGATTTCTCCAGGTTACCAGTCAATTTTCGTAAGTGGGTTAGAAGCGTTAATGGGCTTCCCTGGAGGATGTAACGAACAAATATCTTCTAGACTGGTGCCTGACATACTTATCCTCAGATACCTTGATTCCCAAGGAAAGTTAACGCCTGAACTAAGAATGAAGCTTGAATCCTACGTTCAGTCAGGGCTTCAGACACTCGTGTCAAGGCAACATCCAACAGGGGCCATGGGCTGGTATGAAACAGATAAGGACAACCTGGGCATGTCTGCATGGATACTTAACACGTTTGGTGAAGCGAGGAAAGCAGGTTTCTATGTTGACGATAACGTTATAGGTTCCCTTCAAAAATGGATAATTTCCCAGAAAAAGCCTGATGGGAGCTATCCCCCAACAGGCTTCTATGGACACGGTGCATATCAGCCTGACGAGTTCGTGATGACGGGATTCGTGTTGAGAGGTCTCTTGAACTCTGGAGTAAGCCCAAGCAATCCTGAAATAAGGAGTTCGCTGGATTACTTGTCCAACAAAATATTGCAAGATGAAATAGAAGATTCATACGGTTTATCCTTGGCAATAATCAGCATGAAACTAGCTGGATATAAAACAGATAATCCAGCTGTAATAAAAGCAATTAAAGACCTCTTAAAACTTGCAGAGGGAGATGAAAACGGAATATTTTTCAGGAAGGGAAGCGCGTTTGCAGGTGAGACAGAAAACACAGCATATGCAGGAATAGCTCTAGTGATGGCAGGAACAAACTATGAAACAGTGAAGGGAATAGTTAAATGGTTAATAAAACAAAGAAGCCCTAGAGGATGGCTAAAAACAACAAGCGACACCTGCGGCTTCCTTGTATTACTTGTGAAGCTTTCAGAAACAAAATCTGTTGAGGCAAACGCAAGAATAGCAATATTCGTGAATGGAGAACTAGCATATAGAGAGAAAATAACAGAGGGGAACGCTGACGTGGAAAGAATAGTTTCAGTGCAACACTTGCTTAACACAGGTAAAAACACCATAACAATTAACATGGACGGAAACGGGACATTTGTTTACCAAGTCGTTGTGAAACAATGGATTAGAGAAAAAATAAATGCAAGAACAAACGTTTCCAAGCATTCCCTCAAAAGAGGAGAGATATTCAGGGTGCAAGTAACTCTAGAACCCGCCGAAAGCGACGTATACCCTGCTTTAATCAGGGTGGTTGCACCTGAGACCGAAGGACTAACGATAATGGGTGGAAACACGAGATATGTGACGCTTCTAAAAAATAAAACGACAGTTGACTTAATATATCGGGCTGAAAAAGAGGGTCACTACAGTATTTCCCCCAAGGTAAGGTACTCTGTTTCATATGGGGGCTTCACAGGTGGAAACCTAAAGCAAAAGCTTCAGCCAGTTAAATTCACTGTTTCAACCGGAAGGATGGAGATAAAAGAAGTCAAAATCGTGAAGGAAGTGAGTTCTCCAGTAGAGGGAATGGCAATGGCTAAAACACCTGTAAAGGTGAAGTTAAAAGTGCAAAACAAGGAACATGCAACTCTTAACGCAGTGATTGAAGATCCTTTGCCCCATGGCTTCATTGTCGTGAAAAAACCAATAGGAACGAGAATAGAAAATGAAAAGATAGTTATGCACCTTACACTAGAACCAGAGAGCATTGAAGAAATAGAATACGAGGCAATTTCTTTGCTTCCAGGAGAGTATATGCTTCCCGGTGCAATTTTAAGTGTAGAAGGAAACATTTGCGACGTATCTAACCCATTTGAACTCCTCGTTTCAGATAAACCCATCATTATAAAGCGAACCCTTGACACAACAACAATAGAACAAGAGGACTACATAACTGTAGGGGTTAAAGTAGCGTACTTAGGTCTTCCCGTTGAATCACCCATAATCAACATGTTATTCATAACAATAGGATTGCCTCCAGGATTCCGCGTGGACGTGGAATCCGTTGAAAACGCAGTAAAGCAATCAACGTACTTAGAAAAATATGAAATACATTCCCCTACACGGATAGACTTTCTAACAGGTAAAGTTCCTCCAGGAACAGTTTTCTCCTTCGAGTTCAGGATAAAAGCAAAGTACCCCTTAAAAGCAACAATGGCCCCTGCCACAGTAAGGGATTACTACAACCCTGAACTGTCAGCGTCAACATCAACCGAGACGATAAGCGTTTTTCCCTAAATACCGCATTACGATACTAAAAAAATCACGTGGAATAGGGAAACCAAACCTAAGGGAGAAGGGATGAAAGGTTAAAAGGGATGGAATAATTCAGTGAAATAGGAAGATAACTTTGCTGGACTTTAAACAACGTAATTTTTTTCTTAAAAAATTACTTTCTCTTCAGTTTTAAAGCCAGCACGCTAAGGATGCTTGCCACTGCGAACATCGTTGAACAGATAAGGAAAGACGAAAGGTAGCTTCCCGTTAAGTCAAAGAAGTAACCTGCCAAAACAGGCCCACTTGCCCCTCCTACCCCAAAAGTTGTAGCTATTGCTCCAAGAATCGATCCAAGATATGTAATACCGAAGAAATCTGCTGTTATCGGAGTGTACATTGCCGCCCAGCCACCATAAAAAAACCCGAATAACAATGCGAAAAAGTAAAGGGACATAATGTCTTTCACAAAAAGTAGGAATACTGCTGTAATTCCATCGCTTAAGCAAGAAATTGCAAGGGTCTGAGCCCTACCAATCTTGTCTGAAATAGCCCCCATAACAATTTTTCCGACTATGCCGTTGGCCCCGATTAAACCTAAGGCA
>JAOZGF010000148.1 GCA_027491845.1 Thermoproteota archaeon
CTTTTCCTTCACCTTTAGGATCCATGTATACGCCCTGTATGGTGCATATTCCTCCAACAACTCCCTTTGCTCTTTCCCTTATATATGCAACGTCAACGTCCGTCACGAATCCGTCATGTGTGTTAAAGTTGTCCTCTGTTGCCGCGTACTTTATTCTGTTCGGTATGGTTAGCTTTCCGATCTTAATGGGTTTAAACAGGTTGGGAAACATCTTGTAACCAGGTTGGGAACTGTAATCCCAGTTTCTAACGGTTTTACCCATATCATTTCCTCCAATTAGAATTAGGTTACCCAATAGTTCCTCGTTTCTCAAAAATTTTTTGTTTAGATGTCCTGAAACCAGATTTTACGTTAATCTTTTAATATTCAGGTTGAGATATATTATAACCGACTTATAAAGGTTTTGCTTAAAATTTTGCCTTAAAAAAAGAAATGGGGTTCCTTCATTGGCTAACTCCGTGCTGGTTATAGGTGCAGGAATAGCCGGGATAGAGGCCGCCTTAAACCTGGCCAACTACGGCTTCAAAGTATACTTACTGGATAACTCGCCGAGCATCGGGGGAATAATGGCCAGACTTGACAAAACATTTCCGACAAACGATTGTTCAATCTGCATTGAAGCGCCAAAAATGTATGAAGTGCAGAAGCACCCTAACATAGAATTATTGACTTACTCAGATGTCAGGAGAGTTGAAAAAACCGATAAGGGCTTTAAAGTGAAAATAATGAAAAAAGCAAGGTACATAGATGAAGAAAAATGCAAGGGATGCGGTAAATGCGCTGAAGCATGCCCTGTGGAAGTTTTTGATGAACTGGACGGGAAAATAGGTGGGAAAAGAAAGCTAATCTACATTCCCTTCCCCCAGGCTGTGCCAAACTATTATGTTCTGGACCCGCAATGCAGGAAAGGGAAAATGAGGGAGAAAGGAGCCTGCATAGGAGGATGCATAATTGACTGTAGCCAGTGCAGGGAATGCCCCATAGCCAAATGCGTTAAAGCATGTAAAGAGGAGGGTGCAGATGCTGTAATGCTCTGGCAAAGAAACAAGTTCATAGATGTGGAGGTTTCAAGCATAATCGTATCAGTTGGGTTAGATGTGCTTGAGCCACCTGAGGGATTTTATGGTTACGGGAAATATCAAAACGTCCTAACCCACTACCAGTACGAGAGGCTTATGAACGCGGGAGGCCCAACGGAAGGAAACATTATTAAGCCCTCAGACAACAATCACCCTAGAACGGTTACATGGATCCAGTGTGTCGGGAGAGAGAAGGAAATAGGTGTACCCTATTGTTCCAAGGTATGCTGCATGGTTGCTATGAAGCAAGCCATAATAACCAAGGAGCACAATGAAAAAATTGAAACAAACATAATCTACACGGACCTGAAAACCTATGGAAAAGGCTTCTATGACTTTTACAGGAAAGCGCTTGAATTAGGGGTTAAATTCATTAAAGGTAAGCCTGCAGATGTTTACGAGGACCAGAAAGACAGAAGCCTGAAAATAAGATACGAAAACCTGGACAAAGGAGAAATAGAGGAACTAAAAACAGACATACTCGTCTTGTCAACTGCACTGGTCCCAGGCAAAGAAAACAAAAAACTTTCAAGGATCCTGGGAATAGAGCTAAACGAGTACGGCTTCTTCAAGGAAAAAAATCCGTTGAAATCCTTTGAAACAAACGTTGAAGGAATATATGTCTGTGGTGGAGCACTAGGGCCAACAGATATTTCTGAGGCAGTTATTCAAGCAATAGGGGCGAGCATGAAGGCTGTTTCGAGAGGTGTTTGAAACGTCAAGTCAAGAAGTAAGAATAGGGGTGTTCGTGTGCAACTGTGGAACAAACATAGGAGGCGTAGTTAACGTACCTGAAGTTGTTGAATACGCAAGGAAACTTAAAGGAGTAGTCTTAGCTGAAGAAGGGAAGTGGATATGTTCAGTGGACTACCTATCAGAAATAAAAAACAAAATAATAGAAAACAAGTTAAACAGGGTTGTTGTTGCATGCTGCACGCCGAGGACGCATGAACCAACATTTAAAGCAACCCTGAAGGAAGCAGGATTAAACCCATACCTCCTTGAATTCGTAAGCATAAGGGAACAATGTTCTTGGGTTCACAGGGAAAATCCTGAGAAAGCAACTGAAAAAGCAAAGGACCTTGTTAAAATGGGGGTAGCCAAGGCAGCGTTACTTGAACCAGCGGAAGAAATGAGGATTCCTGTTGGAAAAGAGGCATTGGTTATAGGAGGTGGACTGGCAGGCATAACAGCATCCCTCGCCCTAGCTAAACAAGGATTCAAGGTTAACTTAATAGAAAAACAAGAAACCCTTGGAGGAATACTTAACAAGCTTAGCTGGATAGATCCTGAAGGATTAAATCCGTCAGAACTCTTAAGAGAAAAAATAGAAGAGCTAAATAAAAATGGAAACATAAACGTGCTGACAAACACAACCATAGAGGAAATAAATGGGTACGTAGGGAACTTCAAG
>JAOZGF010000153.1 GCA_027491845.1 Thermoproteota archaeon
GTTCACTTCTCCTTTCACAAACATAACCCGCTGAACTAATTATTCTGAGGGATTCCGAAGGCTCCTACACAACTAATTATAAGTCAACCTACTAAACTTCACATAAAGTTTAATATTTTTTTGTTGAAAATTATTTGCTTCATGAAAATCTTGTTTAAACGAAGGGAAGTGAAGTAAACTTGTTTGAATATGGAGATGTAAGGTTTCATTATTTGGAACACGACTGCTTCAAAATAATTGGAACAAGAACACTCTATACGGATCCTTATGAAATAAGCGTTCAAAAAGAGAAGGCTGACCTGATTATTATCACACATGAACACTTCGACCATTGCAGTCCAAAGGATATAAGGAAAATTTCAAGCAGCGAAAGCTACATAGTAGCCTCTGTGAACTGTAAAAACAAGTTTTCAGGGCTAAACATTAGAGAAGTTAAGTATTTGAAGCCTGGCGAAGAAGTTTCTGTTAATAAAGTAGCAGTGAAAGCCGTTGAAGCCTATAACGTGAACAAATTCAAGGCTCCTGGAGAAGTTTTTCACCCGAAAGATTATATGGGCATCGGCGCCCTAATAACCCTCGACAACTTAAGGATATACTTTGCAGGGGACACTGACGTAATACCTGAAATGAAGAATTTCGGGCCAATAGACGTCGCCCTCTTGCCTGTAAGCGGGACATATGTAATGACGTCGGAAGAGGCCGTGGAAGCAGTGAAAATACTGAGGCCAAAGATAGCTATACCAATGCATTACGGTGCAATTGTGGGCGGATTAACTGACGCAGAGAAATTTAAAGAGAAAGCCTCAGGTTACTGTGAAGTCGTTATCTTAGAAAAGGAAAAATAGTTTTGAAAAGAAAACTAGAAAATAAAGGAAAACTAATTTAACCGATAAAGAGGAAAAAGAGGAGCCTCAATGGCAAAGTACAGGGTCACCTTAGACAGGGATGAATGTATTGGATGCGGAACATGTGAGGCGACTTGTCCTGAACATTGGGAACTAGGTGAAGACGGAAAAACAAACTTAAAGAATTCAAGGGAAGAAGGAAATAAACAGGTTAAAGAAATGGAGGACTTAGAATGTAACTTGGATGCCGCTGAAGTTTGCCCTGTGAACTGCATCCACATAGAAGAAAACGATGAAAAAATAATCTAAATTTCATCATAGGAGCTAAAGGAAGAAGTAAAAAATTGTTTAAAAAGTTGTTTCAAAAGATTTTTGAGACATCTCCTTTTTTAGGCATAACAATGCCATTTTCCTTTGTCCCATATAATTCAAACCTTCCCTCTAAATAAAGTCTTCCCACGATCGCCGACGTAATTGCATCCAATTCATGGTCGCTTACACCTTCTTCTACTTTGACCCCTAGTCTTTCAAGGCCCTTCCTTAATTTTTCCTTTCCCTTCGTTTTTCTAGGTATCTTCCAGACATCTTGAGCCCCCCCAGGGTAAACCTCAATCACCTCGTACCCTTCCTCTTCAAGTTTTTTTTTCAGGCTTATCCCCCTCTCCGTAAGTTTTTTCATTGGCCCAAGTGTCGGCGGAAACACTTTTATCTTTCTTTTAAGGAGTTCTCTGTCGCACTCCCTAAGGTGGGCCTTTAACCTTTTCCCTAAGGTTTTTCTTTCTTCAGGTAGACTTAGGGGCGCATCGATAGCTATAACACTTGGTTCAACTTCTCTTATCATTCTGAGTATTTCTTCATCACCATACACAATGAAGGTCTCAATTTCCTTGTTTCGAATAATGCAAATGCCTGTTGGCCTACCCTGTGTCCCGGCTAAATCTATTCCTACAACGGTTTTCTCTTTCATTGTTTTTGTTACCATTTTTGTTACCATTTTTTTCTCACGTAAATTTTAAACTGCCACTTGCACTAACTCTTGAGGAGCAAGTAGATTATCGTCGTTATTATGATGATGACAACTATGGCAGTAGCTAACGCCAATGCCTTTTTCATTGCTAAAAGCCTGTCCTGAGTAGGTGGGCCTGTAGAGGGTGTTGAAGGGGCGAGAGGTGGGGAAGGAGTTGCTGTGGGTGTTTCTGCAGGTGTTTTTGTTTGGGTAGGCTCTGGGGTTTGTATAATGGTTTTTTTCGGTGTTAGTAAGGGGGTTTCAATGGATTTGCTTGTTTTTTTCTGTAGTAGTGACGAATGAATGGATAAATAGGTTGAAGACAACTTGTAAAGGTAAAGCTTATCTATTTTCCTCTGGTTTTCCTCGCCAAACTCAAAGTAAGCGTATCCAAGGACGGATTCCTCCCCGTTTTCTTTCAAGTCCCACAAGAGGTTTATTACGTTCCCCCTTGAATAATCAATTTGATAGTTAAATGATTCCTCGGTTAGTTGGATAACATTCATTGTT
>JAOZGF010000154.1 GCA_027491845.1 Thermoproteota archaeon
TTCTTTTTAAAAGGAAACTGTAAATAACCACGTTATCCAAAACTCCAAACAACATGAAAACAAATGATAGAAGGTTTCTAAGCATCGATAAGAGGAGAGAAATGATTATCAAAGTAACCCCGAAAAAGAGGGCTTTCCCAGGGGGGTTAATTTTCCTTGTAGGCAGAGGCCTTTTCCTTGTTCTGCTCATGATGGAATCGATGTCACGGTCTAAATAGCATGTAACAGCGTTACATCCTGAACATCCAAATGACACCGCAGTTAAAGCTGAAAACAGTAACTTGGGAGTTAATGCGACGAGACTGGCTCGGCAGGCAATAATTATAGCTGCAAATGAAGTGAAAACAAGGAGAAAAACTGTTCTAGGCTTAACTAACTCCAAATAATCTTTAACAGCCACTTTAAACCCTCTTAAACTGGCTAGGAAAAATTATCCATGAAAGGGGTGTAATTACACTTTGCATTGTTATGGCAACTCCCTTAACCATCTTGATTTCAATTAAAAAAAGACTCTGAATTTTAATTGGGACCCATGGCTTCCTTTAATTCAAGCAGGAGGTTATTACATAGCTTATAAACCTTTTCAGCTCTCTCTACAGCGTCTTTTGCATCCTCTTTGTTTATAACTTCTTCTGGAGCTAAGAGAGCCTCTTCTCCGCCATAAAAACTAACTTCGCGTTTTCCACATAACACTTTAGATGATTTACGCAGAAAACTTATTTCAGCTTTAAACCACTCAGGAAAACGATTACTGACGTCAGTTAAAACATCAGAGACTTCATGGACTTTTGGGTATTCTATTCCCACGATCTTCAATGAAGCCTTAATACAGAGTTCAACGCATTCTTGACTTAACCTCACGACATAGGGATAGTTCTTGTCAACGTAAGCCTCCTTTGCGTCATCCAGCCTCGCCTTAGCCTGGCGCAAATAGGATTTAGCAACCTTAAGTGATCTCAATAACTTCACCAAACCTATACTGAGGCTTAAGATCCCAATACCAGTTTTCTTCGTTAACGAAAACTTTTTTCGCCCCTTGTTCCTTTAGCTTTGATTTAAGTTCAACTAGAATTTTTTCTAAAAAACAATTTTCATCGTAAAGGATTACTGCTTCCTCTGTTAAGTCTAAAAAAAGAAACGGCTTCCTCCTTGCCTCATTAGCCCTTAAAGGATAAAAACTTAGCCTTACATATACTCCATGCTTCCTTAACCAAGTAAGTTCTTCCTCGATCAACGTTTCAATCAAACAAAGCTTTTCAATACGTGAGCCTAAACTCCCAGAGAAATCGTTAGAAATAAGAAGAACATCGACATCACTATTTTTTTTCGCTTTTCCACGCGCTACAGATCCATAAACAGCGAAAGATGTTAGCCTGAACATACTTGAAATGTGGCGGAAAGAATCACAAATTACCTTGATATATCTATCTTGAGGAATTTTATCCAGGTTTTTTATGGTTTCACCTGCAAGCAAGAAGAAATTCAAGGGATCAAGCAACCTATACAGCCTAGGTTTACTGCGCTCAAAAATCATTAAAATCTTTTTTGAATGTAACTTGCTAAAAACCACAGCTAACCAATTTTCCTTCGCAGACAGGAGTTCTTGCGCTTCTTGAAAAGTAAATAATTCATTTTTAAATTCCATGTACAGCGTGACATAAGTTCTTCCAAGCCATGCAGGTAACCACATAGTGCATCAGTTTATAATATTAACCTTAACTATTTATTAACCTTAGCAAAAAAAAGGGGACGCCTTTTAGCAAGCGAATGAGACAGTATAACTCCTCTCTTTTATAGCAACGCAATCACGTTTTTTGGTTAAGCCGTGGAAGATAAGGATGAATCAGATAAAGTTCTTTCGTTTTTCGTTCTACCTAGAAGCTTCTTCATGGCTTCGTACTTTTTCTTGCCATAGAAAATTGGAAGGTAACCCAGAAACACAAGATTTTCCCTAGCCTTCCATGAATCCCTGTTTATCGCGGGCCCCTCAACCCATATGCATGCCTTAACACATGTTTTGCCTCCAACCCTCGAAACAAGTTTCTCCATGGCATTCATGTTTCCCCCAGTAGTTACTACGTCATCTATCAACGCAACATTTCTTCCTTTCAATTTTTCAGCGTCAACTTCGTCCAATATAAGTTTTTGCTTTTCCTTCGTTGTTATAGACTTTAGTTCAACCGAGACAGGGTTCTTCATGTAGCTTTTCAAGCTTTTCCTACAAACCACGAAATTCCTGAGGCCAAGTTTTTTGGTCACTTCGTAACAAAGTGATTGGGCTTTCGCCTCAGCCGTGACTGTTACATCCACCTTATAACCCGATATCTTCCTTGCAAGTTCACGGGCTACTTCCTCAATAAACTCCACGTCTCCAAGGATTAACTCATGATCTGAAGCTATCCATACTTCGTCATCAACCTTTCTAATGGGGAGCTTCCTTTTAAGCCCGCAAATAAAGACATCATGAGTTAACTGTCCCTTGTAAAGCTGAATTAATTCCACCTAAACCACTCCAGCCGTTGAAGCTAACCAATTACTCCAAAACTATTTATCCTGAGAAAGACAGAGGCTAAGAGCAGAGATGCGGAAAGAAAGATTATCATAATATCCCTACGCTTCATTCTAAGGTCCTTGTAGTAAGTTCTATTCTTATGCACTCCAAAGGCCTTTGTGTCCATGGATATGGAAAGTTGATCCTCCATTCCCATTGACTTGTACATTAAAGGCTTAACGATTGGAACCATGTTTATCGTTCTCCTTATAAGGGAACCTTTCGTCAGCTCTAAGCCCCTGGAAACCTGCGCATCCCTTATGGCCTCAGCCTCTGTTTGAATCGATTTAACAAACCTCAATATCAAGCCCACGGTGAAAGCCCATTTGTAGGGCATGCCTAGCTTAACCATGGAAAGCACTAGGTCGTTAAAGGAAGTTGTCATGAAGAGTAGCAGGGGGGCGCCCATGAGAGTTAAAACTCTAAACATCATTGCCACACCGTAGGTGACACTTAACCTGTCAATCTTTAGGAACCAGAAATTGAAGTACTCCTCGACTTCAACCCGTGATGCGAAAAGAGATTGCCTGTAAAAAGCAGTCCACATGAGGAAAGCCATAACTACGATCGGACTCAAAATCTTGATCTTATCCAGGAATTCAGTGTTTATTTTTGAAAGAAAGCTTAGAATAATCACTACAGCAAAAACAGCGGCTAGGACAAATGGGTCGTTAAATAGCAAGGCAAGCACCATTAAGGTTAGGGAAACGAAAATCTTTGTTCTTGCATCAAGTTTATGGATAAAAGAATTTTTCTCAATGTATTCAACAAGCCTCATACTGCAATCCTCCTTATGAGTTCTTCAACCAAATCTTCCATCCTGATTATTTTTCCATCAATCCCTGCAGCTTTGGCTAGACCTAATACGCTGGGAGCCTCTATTCCGGCCTCTCTCAAAGCCTTGTCTTCCATAAAAACTTTATCAGGTACACCTTCAACCAGAATTCTTCCATCCTTCATTAGAATAACCCTGTCAACCCATTCACACACCAAGTCAATGTCGTGGGATATTAGGACAACAGTGTTCCCGTTATCCGCATAGTCACGGGCCACCTCCATTATCCTCCTGCAGGTTGAGTAATCCTGACCAGTGGTTGGTTCGTCAAGGATAAGGACTCTAGGGTTCATTGCTAGCACATCCGCAATAGCCAACCTCTCTTTTTCTCCAGTGCTCAGGGAAAATGGTGAGGCTTCGAGGTCCAATTTTAACCTCACTTTCTTGAGGGTCGAATTAACAAGCCCTCTCATGCCTTCTTTCGGGAAACCTAGGTTTTTAGGCCCGAAACAAACTTCTTCGAACACTGTTTCAGCGAAGATTTGGGAATCAGGATATTGAAAAACATATCCAACTCTCCTAGTAAGCTCGGCTGTCGACAAATTACGTGTGTTGACTCCAAAGACACTTACTTCCCCCCTACAAGGCTTAAGGAGGCCATTAAAGTGCTTCACAAGGGTTGTTTTTCCACATCCGTTCCTGCCTAGGATCGCTACAAATTCTCCTTGGAAAATTTTCAGGCTTACATCCTTAAGAACCCAATCTGAAAGTTCGTCATACCTAAACCAGAGGCCTTCAACCTTAACCGCTTCTTTCAAGGCTTCACACCATTCAGCAATTTATCAACTAAAAGTCTAAACTCTTGAAGGGTCAAGGGAACATTTTTGACAGGGATCTTCCTGTCAATAAGTCCGTAGACGCATTTAACCGTTGGAGGAGGATTAACCCCTAATTCTTCAACCATGCTCCTGTTGAAAAAGAACTCTCTCGGTCCAGCGTCCATTACAATCCTGCCCTGTTTCAGTGCAATAATCCTGTCAACATATGGAGAAATTCTTTCTATCCTTCTTTCGACGATGATGAGGGTTTTTCCAAGGTTTTTCAACCTGATTAACGTCGACAAAACATCTTTGGCTCCTTCAGGGTCAAGGTTTGAGGTTGGCTCATCTAAAAACATTATTTCAGGATCCATAGCTAGCACTGACCCTATAACAAGCTTTTGTTTTTCGCCTCCCGACAACGTTAAGGGGTCCCTTGTCCTGTACTTCTCCAGCCCCATAAACCTAAGGACATAGTTAAGCCTAGCCTCTATTTCATCCCTTGGAAAGCAAAGGTTCTCAAGTCCAAAAACAATGTCTTCTTCAACAGTCATGCCGAAGATTTGCGATGTAGGGTTTTGGAGAACTATCCCAAACTTGCTAGATAGCTCCGAAAACTTAACCTCACGAACGTTAACTCCATCCATGTAAACGTTGCCGTTGTACCGTTTCACTTGGATACAGTGAGGAATTATGCCTGAAAGACTGTAAAGGAGAGTTGTCTTACCACTTCCACTGGGCCCTGTAACTAACAGAAGCTCGCCTTTCCTAACGGAGAGGCTTACATTTCTGAGAAAGAAACCTGTCTTAAAATATTGAACATAAAGATTTTCAGCTTTTAGGACAACCAATACAAAACCCCTCAAAAAAAGAAAAAAGGGGGAAAAGAAACCTAGAACCTCGCGGTATGCTTCTCAGGAGAGTAAAAGTACCTTGCAATGATCCCTGTCAGAGCTATGGGAGGTATGTCGCTTCCTATTAAGAACCAAAACAGGACCCAGAAGGGCGCGGCGCCAACCAAATCCATGCCAGCTGCAACTATGGGAACCATGATGAAACCTGAAACCACAGAAACGACAGTGGCTTTAACGACCCCCTTTATCGTCTTCAGTTCATGGGGCTTCACAAGCAATCCTGGAATCAGGCCTGTCAACCCAACAGCCCCGCAGTCTGTGAACGGGGTTGCAAGGTTAAAGTACCCTGTGAGAGACCATATGAGGTTGCCGAAATAACCTGCGAAAAAGCCTGTGACAGGCCCATACAGGATTCCTATGAGACAAGGAAGGAAAGCAAACCATCTCCAATGAATTGCACCTGGAACAATGGTTATCGGGGCTGTCATCGTGAAAAGAACACCTGTCAAAGCGGAACCGATCACTATCCTGGCAATTTTCCTTGAAGCAGTTAAGCGAATAGCCTCCACATACCTAGTTTCCACATTAGCCTTTGTAGATTCTTCCAAACAACAAACACCTAGTTCCTTCTTCTAATTTAGAACTTGAAAAAATCGTTTTAATTAAAAAATTTTTTTATCGAAAATATGGAACAAAAAATAGGGGGGATAAAGAAAAAAATTTTTATTTTTAAAAACAGGGAGAGAGAATTTGGGGGAAACGTCTTTATTCAAGTATCTAGCTTAGCCTTACCCATTTCCATGGCAAATCTAATGAATCCCTTAATGGTCTTCAGGGTTTAACATAATTGAAGGCATAGTAGCTATGATTACTCCTCTTAACCTAAACTCAAGCAAAACCCTTATAGCTAGCTTCCTTCAAACTTAATTAGGTGGTTGTCTTTATTGTTAAAGACGTTTTTTAGGGGTTTATTAAATGAGTTACCTTAAATGTATTGAATGTTCATCTGTCTATGAACAAAGCCTTCCCCGAAGCCATTGTGAAGCATGTGGAGGAAGATTAGAATATGTTTATGACATAAAGAAACTGAAAGGGATAAGATTTAGCGGGTCATTTAGTTTTTGGAGATATAGGGCCTTGCTTCCCAAAGTTAAAAAGGAAATAAGTTTAGGGGAAGGAGGAACGCCTTTACATAAGGCTAACCGTTTAGGGAGTGAAATTGGTTTAAAAAACGTTTACATAAAAGACGAAACAAGAAATCCAACCAATTCATTCCGAGATAGATGTTCAGCTCTAATGGTTTCAAATGCATTGGACTTAAAACAACGGTTTTTGATCTGCGCCTCAAACGGAAACTTAGGAGCCTCATTAGCAGCTTACTGCGCCAAATCAAACTTAATATGCCACGTTATCGTTCCTAAGATCGTGGACATGGGTAAACTAGCTCAAATGCTCATTTACGACGCTGTCATTGAAGAATACGGAACCATAGTTGACGAATCTATTGAAAGAGCTAAATTACTGGTAAAAGAGACAGGATGGTATCAAGCCACAGCTGAACTAAATCCATTGGCGGTTGAAGCCCAAAAAACAATTGCTTACGAGGTAGTGGAGCAATTCGGGATCCCTGACTGGCTCATTGTTTCCATGGGAAGCGGAGGAACCATACATTCGATTTGGAAGGGATTTAAGGAAATGCAGGCATTAGGAATAATTAATACTTCACCCAGACTAGTGGGAGTACAGGCAAACGGTTGCTCACCTATTGTTGAAGCCTACTTAAAAGGCGAAACAAGACCTGTATCTGAAACCAAGCCTTTCACTCACGCCCTAGGCATCTTAGTTAAAAGCCCTATAAACGGAGAACAAGCGCTCGAAGCAATAAAGGAATCAGGGGGGATAGCAGTATCTGTGTCTGACAAAGAAATCTTTGCAGCCGAACAAAAGGTAGCTAGACTTGAAGGCATATTTGCAGAGCCAGCAAGCTCAGCTACAATAGCTGCACTCAAGAAACTCGTGCACCAAAACACGTTTGAAAGAAATGACAGGGTAGTTTGCCTCATAACAGGAAGCGGGTTAAAAGCAACAGATGTACTTCAAACACTGACCAAGAAACGCAAAGCAGCTGCACTGGGAACATGTTTCAGCACAAAAGAAAAGATCCTCCGCATCCTAAGCTGGGAAGATTCCTATGGTTACGATGTATGGGTAAAACTTGGAAAAACAATGACAAGGGGGGCTGTCTATCAACACTTGAGGGAACTGCTGCAAAAAGGACTAGTGACTTCATATGAGGAAGGAGGAAGAAAATACTTCAAGATCACTAAACGTGGATTACAGGCC
>JAOZGF010000160.1 GCA_027491845.1 Thermoproteota archaeon
ATCCTGAGCATACCTGCAAGGACTGTTCAAGGGATAATTTATAAGCCCCTCGTTAACTTGACAGGCATAAACCCAAACTTCACGGGACACATGTGGGTTCAAGTCTATTTGCCTCCCCTAGGCTGGATAAACTTTGACCCGCTTGTGTATGGAGGAAATGAACCCATATTAGGTGAATATTCTCCTGATCACATTTTGTTTGGCTGTGAAGGGAAAAAGGTGAGGCCCTTCGGCATAGGTGCAGAAATAGAGGCATCCGTTTGTAGGGCTGAATCAGTTGTTTTTTACATAGAAAAATGTGAAGAGGAGGGGTGATAGAGTTGAAGAAATTGAAAATCACTTTATTCCTGGTATTTTCGTTAATCGTAATGCATGCGTTAACCCTAACTTGCACTTACAGCCAGCCTCCCCCTCTCTTTTACGTTCTGCTGAACATATCCATCACCTTTAAGGAAAACGGTCTAGCCACCGTGGAAATGAGGCAACACCCCATTGCACCTGACGGAGGAGATCTCTGGGAGTTCAAGGATTACTACGTTGCAACAGGCAACATAAACGTAAACGACCTGATTTGGGAATCATGTTGCTTGTTTTCCCTTGAACCCATTGAGAACGTTACTTACTTCCTTAAACAATCACTTAAAACGGATGATTCAGCTGTAACTTACTACGACAAGGACTTTGACGGTGTCTTTGATCCTTATAAGGGTGCGTGGATAACAGTTATAGACGTTGTCTTGCCTCGATCGCCTGACGTCACTGAAATAGGTGGAAATTTGTCAGAGGCGATTTACAGGGTTACTGTAAATGATTTTTACACTAAAAGTAATCCCTCCTCATGGATAGACGTCATAAACATTTCTTGGGAGCCTGAAGTGAAGTTCTTCAACTTTAGTGTTTCCCCACCGGCTGCGGGTCAACCAACTAGGAAAGGAGACAGATACATTCTATGGATGAACAGTAACGCCCTTTCAGCTCCAGACTCCTATGTTTTAATCCTAGGCATTCCAGGTTTTAAGGGGTACTGTGAAAGTCTTAGGGAAGTGAAAGGGGAAATCCTTGGAGTTTCACTGGTGACGGGTTTTGCCCAACCAGGCAAATGGGTTAAGGTGCAAATTGAAAACAAGGGAGAAATCCCGGCGGACTTCATTGTGGCCTTAGATCCTGCAGAGGGCTTAACACAGTCCCAGGCTAGGGTTGTATATCTTAACCCAAACGAGCTATTTGAGTTTTCCTTCCCTATTTCCCCTGGATCGATGGGAAGAAGGGGAGACAGGGAGATTCACATTAAACTAATTTGTTTCAATATGGTTTTGGATGAAGAGACTGTGATTGTAGAAGGCCAGCAGTAGCAGCAGTCATCTTAAAAATATTGAGAAATTTTTATATATTTCCTTTAATCCATCAATTTAGGGTGAGAGATTTAAAAAGGGGTGCAGTTATTGCAGCTTCCGCTTACAGTGCTTAGAAGGTGTTTAAACGGGAAAATATTGGTTAAACTGAAAGATGGAAAAACATTTGTTGGAAGACTTGAAAGCATAGATGACTACATGAACCTTGTTATCTCAGGCTGCTATGAAGTTAACGATAATGGTGAACCCATGAAAAAGTATGGCAAGTCTTTCTTGAGGGGAAATAACGTGATATATATTGTAACCGACTTTGTAGAGTCATAAAGTTATTTTAGGACTTTTTTCAACCTGTAATCCTCAATAATCCCAATTATTTCACGTTTACGCTCTTCTGCCTTGAGTTCCTTAATCCTTTCCTTTTCCATTTTTATTATGTCGAAAAAAGAATTCTCATCGACAAGTATTCCCTCTGACAAGTGCTCCAATACGTTTATCTTTCCATACTCTATTACTAGGAAGCCCTCCCTTCTTAGGTTCTCTAAAAATAATTTGTCAAGACATCCCTTGTTTTCTAGGATGAATCCCCCTATCCTTCTTTTCCTCAGTTCTTTAATGATCTTCACCGTTAATTCTTTTTCTTTTGTTTTCAAGTGAACAACTTCTTTATCTCTTAATCCCAATAGATTTCTGATTTTATCTATGTCTGCTAATTTAGATATGGAGGGAATGAAACGCTTACCATAGTTTTCTTTAACCCTTATTTCCTTGAGTGTTTTGTACTTTGTTTCAATTTCCCTGTGAAGTTGTTCAAGCATTCTTATTCTGTGCTTTAACAGAGTAACTTCTTTGTTTTCAGGTGTTTTCAACTTGTTTCTATGCTTCAGATATTCTATTTCCCTTTCAAGGGAACGTATTTTCTCTGTTAAAGCTTTTATTTGCAATTCCTTTTCTCTCTCTAGCTCACGTAGTTTGTCAATTATCAAGGAAAATTCTCTAGGCATCCTTGTTCTTTGCTTTTTCACCTCTCTCTTTTGATCCCTCTCTTTTCCGCTAAATCCTTCTTTCAAAGAAGATTTCACAGGGACCCCGCTGATTACCTTTACTTTTACCTCGTTTAGCAGAGAGGCATTAACAAGGTTTCCAGCGTACTTCTCAACTTTAACTAGCGTTTCTTTGTAGCTTTTGAAGGCCTTAGCCGCAGCCGCTGACGCATCTTTCTTGTGTTTGTCATCAAGCCTCACTCCTTTAAAGTAGGTTTCCAGCAGACTCCTTTTTTCTTTGAGAGAAAGGTCTGAAGGAGGAATATATAATTTGACTTTAAGCAGGCTAGATATTTTTAAGAGGGTTTTGGGTGCGGGGGAAACATCTGAAGCAATTATAACAGGTTTTCCATGCTCATAAATCTTTCTTATGATCTTTCCCTTGGATGAAGGCTTTATGCTTTCAACAAATACTGGTTTACCTTCCAAGTCCAGTGCAGATATCCCTGTTGTTGATCCGGGGTCTATCCCCACAATTAAATAGCGGTTTCCGTCCTGCCTTCTTACTATGGAGACGTCACCTTTAAGCCTAGTTTTCTTTTTTAATCTCAAGAATCATTCTTGTTAAGTTAAAGTTTAAATTTTTTGAGGGGTTAATTCACGTTGAACAAAGAAGTTTTCCTCTTAACCTTTCTTTTTCTCTTCATTGCAATAAATAATTTCACTGGGACAGTGAACGGCCTGCCTGAAACTTTAAACTATGATTTTGATGGTTTAGTCCTGTTTTGGAGCTTTAACAAGGAGGAATATCTCATAGGTGAGAGGGTGGTGGTTGAAAACATGACCCTGGTTAACACAATGAATAACGTGCTTCTCGTCCAAGAGATAGGGTTTGGCTTTTCGTCAGGATGGGTCAACAAGAAACTCAGCATTGTCCTACCGCCTTTCAACTCAACTCAAATAGGGTCAATGAGTTTCTCCTTACCCCTAAACTATTCAGGCATGGTTCCTTACAAGGTCAAACTTACGTTTTTCGTGAAGACCACAACAGGAATTTATGGAAAGAAGTGTATAATGTCTCCTCAATACTACCTTAAGTTCAGCAGGTACTGGGTAGATTTAACTATAACATCCATTAACATCCCTGAATCCGTTGAAAGGGGTTCAAGCTTCACTGCTGAAATTGTTCTAAAAAACAGGGGTTTAAAGGAAGTAAACAACATGGAAATTGAAGTTTTCTTGTGGCAAATACCTGTTTACAGGTCTCACTTGTCTAACCTCAGCATGGGGACAGGAGAAGCGTTGAAACTTGCCTTGAACATTCTTGTCCCCGAAGAATTTCCTTTGGGTGAAACCAATATAACTTTTCTTTTTCACAATAAGGATTTTTCATTGTCAGCTGAAAGGAAGACCACCGTAAACATAGGCGCCAGACAGGTTGCTGAAATTTACTATTTAAACAGTCTCTCACTTTACAATGACACAATGAAAACCATTGGCAAGGCAATGGAGGACTTAGATCTCAAGGAAAAACTCCTGAAAGAAATTAACTTGTTTAATTCAACCTTTAATCAAATCTGTTTTGAGTTTAGAAATGGAAATTATTCGGGAATGTTAAACTTGTTTGAAGAGCTTAGCGCTATTTCAAAAGAAATAAGTGATAGTATAAAGGAGGGATATCTACTGGAGTGTAGGCGGAGAATAAATGACTGCGAAAAATTCCTTGAAGAAACCTGTGAGAAAGGTTTGCCGAAAAAACAATTGAAGGAATCAATTAAATTGATTGAGGAGGCAAATGTGAAATATGATTTCCTTTATAGAAACTTGAAAAAATTGAGCAGTGACGAGGTGAGGGAAAAATACGGTGAAATCCTCAAGGACTGTGATTTGGCGTCCGAAAAAATGATTGAAACCTATAATGCTTACCACGGGCTTTTCGTAAAGGTTTCAATGATGATTTTCCTGGGGTTCTTCGTTTTCCTGGTCTTCTTTCTTTATTACATTAAGGTATTCGTGTTGAAGAGGTTTAAATAAAGTTTTAAGTAGCGCTAACTTAATTCCTTAGACATATAGAAGCCATCGTCTCCATATCCTAGGCGCCTGTAATACTCCTTAACCCCTAAACCGCTTAAAACCTTCATTTTCTTCACGGAAAATCTTTCCCTAACTGTTTCCTCAGCGATCCTTAAAAGTTTTCTGCCTAAGCCCCTGTGTTGGGCGGAGTATGTGTTTCTCCCTCCCAACGGGACAACGCTTCCATAGACATGAAGCTCCCTGATAATGGCATTTCCACCGTTATTTGAAGGAATCCTGGCCCTTATAAACCCTAAAAGGATGTCTTCACTTGTTTCAGCAGATATAAAGATGTCCTTTCCATGCGAGGCGTCTTGTATTGTTTTCTTTATCTCCACGTTTTCCACGTCAACCTGTTTGTTCACGTTTTTATTTCTCAAGCCAACTTCTCTACACCTGATGCATTTGCAAGAGTAGCCCCTCTTCCTTATGAGATCTAAAACGATTTGCCTTAGGTTTGTTTTCTTTACCCCTGCAGAAATCATGTTTGATGGGATGTCCCTGTTTACCCTCATTATCCTGACCCAGGAGGGAACGAACTTTTTTATTTCAGCTATAAGTTCTATAACTTCTTCTTCCTCATAGGGCTTATACCTGTTTTCCCTCCACAATTTGTAGAGGATCGTTCCCTTCATGACAAGTGTGGGATAAATCTTGATCATGTCAGGCTTAAAAGCCTCGTTTTCAAAGATCTCCCTGAACATTTTAATGTCCCTGTCAAAGTCCGAGCCAGGCAAGCCAGGCATGAGATGATAGCAAACCTTCAATCCATTGTCCTTCAAGAGTTTCGTTGCCTCTACAACCTCCTTAACCCCATGGCCCCTTTTTATTTCCTGGAAAACGTCGTCGTAAATTGTTTGTACGCCCAATTCAACCCGTGTCACTCCCAACCCCAAGATTTCCTTCACATTTTCCTCTTTACAATAATCAGGCCTTGTTTCAATCGTTATACCGACATTCCTTAACCTGCTTTTTTCAGCTTTAACCATGGTTTCAGTTATGCTCTTAGTTTTTTCACCTATTATTGCGTCTAGGCAGCCCTTAATGAACCCTGCCCTGTACTCTTTTGGAGCGGCAAAGAAGGTCCCCCCCATTATAATTAGCTCTATCTTGCTCAAAGGATGCCCGTTCCTTTTGAATTGGTCTAACCTATTTTTAACTTGCAGGTAAGGGTTGAAACCGAACTCAATCGCCCTTAATGCAGCTGGCTCTCTTCCAGTGTAGCTCTGCGGCACGTCTCCAAATGGGGACCCTATCCCGCCAGGGCAGTATATGCAATTCGCATTTTCTGGGCACTTGAAGGGTTTCATCATGGCGGCAACAACGTTGACGCCTGAAAGGCTTCGTACAGGTTTAACCTTGAGATTCTCAATCCTAACATCCATATTCCTTTCTTGCAAAATCCTCAGCAACTCAGAGTTCTTAATAACCCTCTTTAAACCCAATTCTTTAGAGATTTTTTTCTTTACGTGGTCTATGGAAAGGGAGCTGGGGCTAGTGGTTGTAAAGCAGCCTTCAACATCCCTTGACGCCTTCACGGGTATTGGTTTTTCCATTTCTTTTTCACTGCTCAATGTTTCAGGTTAAGAATAATTATGAGTAAGATATTTTAAGCAAACTAACCATTAAAAAGTGTAAGGAAGAATATAAGATTTAACGTTTATGTTAGAGAGGTGAGAACATGCCTAGAGGAAGTCACGGAAGCCTTGCTAAAGCAGGAAAAGTTAGGTCTTCAACTCCAAAGGTACCTAGGAGGGAAAGGTCATCTCCAACCCCTAGGATAAAGAACAGAAGAAACTTCTATAAAAGGTTTGTATTGAAAAGACCTGTTGGACAGCCGAAACCATGAGAAATAGTGGTTTCATTTGAAGGCATACGTAGTGGTTAATCCGTTAGGAGTCTTCGCGTTCAAAGACGGAGAAATACTTTTCCATGAAGGATTTGGGAGAGACCCTGGAAAGGTAGCCATGAAACTTGACAATTTCTTGAAAGGACAAACTATACCTGAAGTAAACAGTGCGGTAAAGAGCCTAGTAAAAAAAAAGTCAGGGAAATAGTGATAGAGTCACATAAGCCACTGAATATAGTGGAAAAACACGTTGAAGTAGCTTTTTCTCCCTCTACCCCGATTGGTAAAGCGGTAAGGGAAAGAATCTTCTGCTTAGCGATTGAGCATGGTTTCAAAAGCAATAAGGAGTTCTTGTCTTTCCTCAATGAAGTCTACAGGTGTCTCGCCTCAATTAACTTGAAGAGAAAGTTTTCGGAAAAGGAGTTAAGTATAATAAAAGTGCAGGCGGCCATTGAAGAAACGGAAAAGATACTGAACCTGTTAATATCAAAGATAAGGGATCTATATGGCGTCCACTTTCCAGAGCTTAACTCCCTTGTTAAGTCCCACATGCTGTATGCCAAGATCATTGCAAAAATAGGTTTAAGGAAAAATTTCTCGGAGGAAAGACTTAAAGAGGTAGGGGTTCAAAACAAGGGGCTCTCCTCAAAAATAATGTCGCTTTCAAGGTCATCTGTGGGCGCTGAAATAGATGGGGGCTTGATGGAGAACATAAGGAAACTAGCTCAGTCGTGGCTTGACCTTCACACTGTTCTTTCAGGATTAAAAAACAAGTTGGAGGAAGACTTGATGGAAGTTTCCCCTAACCTCTTGAGGATCGCTGGCTTAACTGTTTCAGCAAAGCTTTTATCAATCACAGGGGGTTTGAACAGGCTCGCAATGCTTCCTTCCAGCAAGATCCAAGTTCTAGGAGCTGAGAAAGCCCTCTATAAGCATTTAAAAGGGAAAGGAAAACCTCCTAAGCACGGCGTCATTTTTCTCCATCCATTGGTTAGGAAAGCAAAGAAATCAGATAGAGGAAGGATATCAAGAGTTCTGGCGAACAAGATCGCTATTGCAGCGAGGATAGACGCATTCAAGGGAGAGAACATGGCTTCAGACATTGAAAAATCCCTAAAAGAAAAAGTATCCCGCATAACCGGAGGTAAAAACCGGAATGCATGGGCTAGAAAAGGATGAAAGATGCCCAAACCTTTACTGGTTAAACATAAAAGGAGAAAGAAAACTTGCAACCAAAAACTTAGTGCCAGGGTTTAAGAGCGTTGGAGAAGAAATCATAAAAATAAAGGGCACAGAGTACAGGATATGGAATCCATATCATTCCAAGGCAGCGGCTGCACTATACAATAACATATCTCTTCTCCCATTGAAGGAAGGGCAAAAAATACTTTATCTAGGCATAGCTGAAGGAACCACGGCATCCTACCTAAGCGATATAATCGGCTGGGAAGGAGCAATATTCGGGGTGGACTGCGCCTATAAACCATTTGAAAAGCTCCTAGGTCTTTCATCCATAAGAAAAAACATACTTCCAATCTTATCTGATGCAAGAAATCCTCAAAGCTACCTATCACTGGTGCCTACCGTCGACGTCATATACTGTGACGTAGCACAACCCGATGAGGTTGATATCTCCATATGGAACGCAAAAAGCTTCTTAAGGAAGGGAGGCTTCATTGTTACAGCCATCAAAGCAAGCAGCATAGATGTCGTTCTGCCGCCTGGGAAAGTCTTCCAAAGGGAAATCAATAAATACCTTGACGAAGGCTTTCAAGTGGTTGAAAAGGTAGAGCTAAATCCCTTCGAAAAAAATCACATGATGGTTATAATTCAATTTAAATAAAGAAAAAAGGAGAAAATGGCAATAAAAATACTAAGGGAAGGAAAAGCAATTTTTAAAACCAGCATCGGGGATGAAAACAACCAAATAAATCTGAAAACTGCGTTTTACAATCCGAAGATGAAATTAAACAGGGACATAGCAGTTGGTCTACTTAACGCGTTATGCCGATGGAACAAGGAACAAATCAAGGTCTTAGAGCCATTGGCAGCTACAGGGGTACGTTCTATAAGGTTCGCCTTAGAAGTTGCATGCGTTTCCTTGGTTAAAGCAAACGACGTAAGCAAAAGAGCTTACGAGGTCTTAAAACAAAACATAGAGCTTAACGGGCTAAAAGAAAAAATTTTGCCGTATAACTACGAGGCGAATTTTTTTATGTTGCTTTTACGGGGCAAAAAAGAGTATTTCGATTACATAGACATAGACCCTTTCGGCTCGCCAATTTATTACATTGATTCATCCATTAAGGTAATAAAGAGCAAGGGAATAATTGCCGTGACAGCTACAGATACAGCTGCCCTATGCGGAGTTTACCCTGACGTTTGCCTACGTAGGTATGATGCAGTCTCCACCAAAACATCTTTCCAACATGAGGTAGGGCTGAGGATCTTAATGGGTTCAATAGCGAGGCATGCTGTGAAACACGAGGTAGGCGTTGAATTTCTCCTTTCCTATGCTGAGGGGAATCATTACCGCACCTATTTTACCATTCACAGAGGCAAGGCCTCATGCAGGGAAACCCTTGAAAAAATAGGTTACACAATTTACTGTAAAAAGTGTTTTTGGCGTAAAACAATAAAGAGGAACTTGGAATTCAACTTGAAACATTGCCCTAGATGCAGTGAAAAAACTGTTTACTTAGGCCCCTTATGGACAGCCTCCCTTGGACATGAAAAAATGTGTGAATCACTAATGAGTTCTGCACAAAAAGAGGGAGTCCCTGTAAGCAAAAAATATTTTTCTCTCCTCGCCAACCTAAAAAGGGAAGTTGAAGGAACCCCAACCTACTATAACCTACACTCCATTTGTTCCCGTTTAAAAATCAGCCCTGCCAAAAAATCCCTTGTCATCGATTACCTGAGAAATAAAGGTTTCAAGGCGGTTGAAACACATTTCGATCCATACTCAATAAAAACAAATGCCTCGATTCAAGAGGTGGAAGAAGCTGTTTTCAACGTTAAAACCTAAACCTCACATACCTCATCAATCAGCCACTTAGTGATTTCCTTACACTTCAAAGGATTTATTTTGCGGTTCACGTCGCAATTGTTAAGGTCTGGACAGGTAAAGCATGGGAGAGACTTTAAAAGCTTATATTTTTCATGGGGAATACAGTTGAAAACATCGTAAACCATTGTGTTACTTGGATTTTTCCCGTCTCCCTCAATAGTTACCATGCCTTTCCGTTTTAGTAGCTTAATTCCTTCACACACTGTTTCTAAAGGAATCCCTGTTTTCTCAGATAGGTCGGATAAGTTTATGCCCATGGGCCCAGACTTACTAACCTGCTTATAAAGACTTACGGCAACACTAATATCCATTGCTCTTCACTTCTTCTGGAAAAGATGCTAAAAAAGGTTCCTCACTTGACCAAAGATAGCGGCACTAAAAATAATGTGTGCATGAAAATATAAAGTTTTAAAGTTTTCAGATTAAGGCATGAACACTTAGGGAAGCAACTGGATCAACATTAATTCAAAGGCAAAACACTGTCTTTTCCTTTAACGTCTTTTCTTTTTGCGGATTTCCATGCATAAATCTCTTAAAAGGATTTGTTTTGGTTTTTTCTTCAGTATAGTTATTCTCTTCTTTTCTTCAAACCAGTTCTTCGGGTACGATTTGTCTTCAACTTTTGGATCTAGTTTCAATTTGTTTGCTGCTTCCACAACATCATCCAAGGAAGGCTTACGTATCGCTAGTTCCCTTGGGACACGTCTGCCCTTAGACCTTGACTTTGATGCATCCAAATAGGAAAGATAAACAACGAGTCTTTTGTTTTCATCTTTCATTCATTTTCCTCTAGTAAAACGGAATTTATCACTCCATCTTTCCCTGGCCTACTTGTAACAACAGCTTTACCGGCCTCAGTAAGTATTATGGCTCCCTTAGTGATGATTTTCGACCTCGTGTACTTGACATTCGACGGGTTACTTATAACATCTATAATTTTAGTTTTAATGGTTTTACCGGATGACTTGTCAACCAAATTCGTGTACATGTCAGATAAAACTTTTATTTTCTGGTTCCCGCCTCTTACCCTAACTTTCTTAATCCTCCTTTCTCCAATCTTTGTTTCAGCAGGGTAACCACCCATGTGACACCTTCTTTTTTTTCTTCTAGGCCCCCTAACGTGTTTCCCCGTTCTTAGTGTTAAAGACCTTCCATGGTACACTTTGAAAACCTCCTTTCATCTCCATTACTTCTTCATTAATGTTTCTAGTATGTTTTTAGTCTTTTTTAATTGTCATGTTGTTGGATAAATAAATGCAAGTTCTTAGGCAAACTAAAAAAATCGTTATTTCAAATAAGCTGAAGCCCATTTCCACCTTAGAAATAAGTTCAGACAGGCAGACACCGTATGAGGCCAAGGCAGCTTTCTTAACTTTCAACCTATAGCAATTACCCACAATGAAGCCTAAAATTAAAGGGAAGGTTACGGTTTCAAAGAGTCCTCCGTCTATGATGAACGGGGCGAAAAAGGTTGCCGTGATCCCTTTCTTTCCCTCTCCAAGAAATTCTCCGATAACAACGTTTGGATGTTCATTTCTGAGCCAGACTAAACCTGCTTTGCCGCCTAACAACGGTGAGCTCTTTGTTATTTCATTGAAAACGCCTAAACTTATACTGTTCCTGAGTAGAAAGAGATGTAAGGGCGTTATTTCTTCTCTCCATTTTTGTCCTGACCTTAGAGCTTTTAAGTACCCGAAACCCAAGATGAACATTACTAAGAAGGCGATCATTAACAAGTACTTTAACATTTTTTTCAGGTTAATTTTTTCACGGGCTAGTGTTATAATGAGGAAGGTTAAGAAGACAACTGCAACGTCAACCCTAAAACCATATAAAGAAAAACAAGATGCAACGAGGACAAGTAATATAAGCCTTTTTTTCGTGCTTCTAAGAAGTGAAAGTACAGCGGAGAAAGAAAGGATTCCTAAAGCCCTGCCAACTGCAGCCATGGGGTGATATGTTTCGGCGATGCCTGAAAAAAGAGGTATTTTACCAATGAAAGAGAAGGAAAACAAATAAAGGGTTAAGGAGAGAAACAAGGATAAGAGAGGGGGATAAATTGAATAAAGAATTATGGGTTTTTGTTTTCTAGCTTCTCTGGGCATAAATAATTCTTTTTCCGCCCCATATATCACGGCTTCCACAGGACCCCAGAGGAAAATGGATAAGAAAAAACCTGCTACACACAATTTTTCTCCGAAGAAAACCATGGAAAAAACAAAGGAGTAGAGTAAGGCCATGGAAGCAACGTAGATCAACTGCTTTTTATAAGAAACATTGTACTTGAGCTTCAGCCCTAAACAGACTCCAACAACTATGGAGGAAAGCCCAATAAAAAATATTAGGAAAGTCAATGCGTCAGGAAAACTTACTTTTTCAAGCAAGGCCTCCTTAATTGGAGAAATAAAAAAGCTTAGAGACGCTATGGAGAGGTAGCCTAAGAAAAAGAGAATGATCACCAGGTAAGGGCTATCCAGGCCAAGTTGTCTCTGTTCCATGTGCTTTAATTAGTGCTGTCCCATTTAAAAAAAGAGGTTAAAAAGGAAAAAAATTGAGTGTTTCATGTAAAGGCTACATAAAAAAGTTAAAAAAAGGAAAAGGGTGATTTCATGGTTTTGGCCTAAAATCATTCTGTCTCTGATTCTTCCCCTCCCTTTTCTGATCCCGGGGTTTTCTCTGACTCGAAGGCTTTTGCAGCTATTACGTCGTCTATTCTTAAGATTAGCTTTGTCGCTTCAGTAGCTGACTTTATTGCATGTGACTTAACTCTCCATGGCTCTATTATCCCTAGTTTCACCATGTCTTCAACTTTTCCAGTTATCGCTTCAAGCCCTGCGTTTTTTTCTCCTGAGCCATGTTTTGACTTTAAGTTAACCATTATTTCAACAGGGTCTAGCCCCGCGTTTTCAGCCAGTGTCCTGGGTATTATTTCGAGCGCATCTGCATAGGCTTCAATGGCTATTTGCTCTTTTCCACCTATTGTTGGGGCATAATTCCTTAGTTCCATGGCCAGCTGGGTTTCCACAGCCCCTCCACCTGGAACTACGGTTCCGTCCTCTATTACGTCCTTCACAACACTCAGCGCGTCATGTATAGCTCTTTCAGCCTCATCCACAACGTGTTCAGCCCCTCCTCTAATCAGTATTGTGTTTGCCTTAGGATTTTTGCATCCCTCAATGAAAACCATTTTGTCGTCTCCTATTTTTTCCTCTCTCACTTCCTCAGCGTATCCAAGGTCTTTCTCCGATAGGTCCTCAATGTTCGTTACGGTTTTCCCACCTGTTGCCTTGGCGAGTTTAGCCATGTCCTTTGAACTAACTCTCCTTACCGCCAAGATTCCTTCTTTGGCTAAGAAGTGCTGTGCCATGTCGTCTATTCCCATCTGGCAGAAAACAACGTTAGCTCCAACTTTCTTGATCTTTTCCACGTAGGTTTTAAGCATTTTTGTTTCTTCATCCAGGAAAGACTTCATTTGTTCAGGGTCCCTTATGTGGATTTCGGCGTTTATCTCTGTCTTTTCAATTTCCAGCGGGTTCCTGATGAGAGCTATCTTTGCGTTCTTGACGAGTTTTGGCATGCCTGCATGAACTACTTCTTTGTCTAAAACCATTCCCTGCACTAGTTTTGTTTCTCTAAGGCTCTTACCCTGTTTCTTTAGTATTTTTATGTTGTCTATGTCTACCTTTATTTTGTCACCTCTTTTCTCAGCAACGTTTTTCACGGCCCTTACAGCTATCCCCGCCAGGTACTCTCTTTCCTCAGCCGTACTTTTCCCGTGCATTGCGGTCATAGCTATTTTCTTCAATGTTTCCTCATCGTCAGGTGAGACCTTTACCGTTAGTTTTTCAAGTATTTCCTGAGACTTTTCGGCGGCTTTTTCATATCCCTTAATGATTATAGATGGATGTATGTTTTTGTTCAGAATATCTTCAGCCTTGCCTAGGAACTCGCTTGCAAGCACAACAACCGTTGTTGTCCCATCCCCAGCCTCATTGTCCTGGCTCTTTGCTAGTTCAACCATAACCTTTGCGGCAGGGTGTTCAACATCTATTTCATCCAAGATTGTTGCCCCGTCATTGGTGATTGTCACGTCTCCCAAGCTATCAACAATCATTTTGTCCATTCCCTTCGGTCCCAACGTTGTCCTAATGGCTTCGCCTATTACTTTTGCCGCTGCAATGTTTGATCTTCTCGCATCCTTCCCTCTAACCCTTTGCGTCCCCTCTTTCAGGATAAGTATGGGTTGACCTGCTACTAAAGCCAAAAGTAACACCTCCCATAATGGCTAAAAATTATTTGGAAAGCAGGACAGCGCTCAATAAAGTATCTCTTCCCAGCATGTGGAAAGGACTTAAGCCACTACAATCCTAACCATTTATTAAATAGTTAACTTTTTCTTCTTTTAAACTTTTTGAAAATCTCAAAAGATTAATTCTCACCTTTTTTCCCTAGCTTAACGACTTAAACAACGCCTTAAATAACTTTTTAGCTTTTTTCAGGTGTGAACATTCGTTTTGTAATGCACCTAAGAATTTTTCTTTGATAGAAGTATGAATAATGTACGTTAATCGTCTGAATCAAACCTTTTAAAGTCTCCGGCATTACCTTTATATATTGAAGAAAATGTTGCCTTAACGTTTCTTCCCTGGTTCTCCTTTTTCAATCAAGGTAAGGGAGGGATTTTTATGGAGGCTGTATGCCCGTGGTGTAGTAAGAAGGTGAACATTTCTCCATCCTCATCTCGTTTTTGCCCAAAATGCAGGATGCCTATACAGGTTGTTGTGAAAAGGACGACCGGGAACACGTTCATATTCGAGATCAGGAAAAAGACGAAGAAATGAGTGCAGTATGGCTTTTCGAGCGGCTCTAAAACTTTTCAATCATAGGGTATGAAGGTTGTTTCAATTCTCTTGTACGTCGCTAACTCCTCTACTACCCCCATCTTATATTTTTTAAGGAGTGGGTCGTTAGAGAATTCATCGATTAACCAATACACGGTTTCTATTCTCTCCTTGTCCCTGTTTAGGAAAACAAGTTTTTCCTTGAGGGAGTACCTGTCTAGTAAATACTTCTTTATTTTTAACAGTTCTAAATTGTTTTTGCAATATATGACGGCTTTACATAGGACTCCTTTCTCTATTTCTGTTTCGTATGGCTTTTTTATCTTTTTAGCCCTTCTTGAAAGCCTCATTCTAAGTTGGACTCCGTCTTTAATGAAGCTGGGGCAATAGTGGCCTGACAAGGATCTTTGCCTTGCTATCTCTTTTAAAAGGAAAATCGCGGTTTCCTCGCTGCCTTCAACACCATAGAGGGATCCGTTCCTTACTTTGTACCCCCTACACATAAGTTCTTCCTTGTTTGAATCAGAGAACTCTAACTCATTTATGTTTATGAACTTGAAACCTGTTTCTTGAAGCTTCCTTATTGTTTTGACAAAGAAACCTTTCATTTCAGGTATTGCAGGTATCTCTGCACCAACAGACAGGGTTGAAAGTTCCTTCCAACTAATCCTTACAACTTTCTTTAAAATGACGTTGTTTGCCACGTGTATCCTGAGTTCATCCAGCCCAGTTGATTCCAGTTCATGTAAGAGGTTGTCGTTTAATTTAAGCGCGTTAGTGTAAAGGTGGATGTGGAATTTTTTTCCGAAGGAATCCTTTAAAAGGGCTATAATGTTCAAAACCTTTTCTGGGTAAAGTAAGGGTTCTCCTCCAGTTATGCTTGCGCCTTCTGCACTCATTGTTTCAGCTTCCCTTAAAATGTCGTCATACACTGTGACAGGCGCCTCATTAGCATATGTTACGTTTTTTCCTTTCCTTTCAAGCGAAATGGGGCAGTAAAAACAATTAATGTTGCATTTTCCTGTCAAGAAAACAACTAGTTTCGCCCCTTTCAAGCAAAGTCGGCAGCCTAATGGAAGTAAGCCTACATAAAGCGAGTTAAACCTTGACCTCCTTATTTTTCTTTCCTTGTTCCCTGCCTCCATTTCAGTCACTGCTTTGCGTAATTACTATTACATTTTTAATGTTTCCATGTAATAATAAGGAATGGAAATTAAAAAGCATTCCAGCAAAGCGGAGGATTAAAAAACAATGTGCTGTGAAAACTGCGTAAGGTTTTTTATCTGTGAAAACAGGAGTTATCAACCTGACTCCTGCTGTAATTTGTGCCCATACTTTGACCCAACTAGGAATCCTTATTGTAGGTTGCAAACCGAAAACAAAGTGTTTGAGGTAAGGAAAGGTGCTGTTTAATTGTTTGTTGAAGTGAGGCTTCATGCAAGAGGAGGACAAGGCGCCTGGACATCCAGTAACTTGCTTGCCTTATCAGCTTTAAAGGAGAACAAGTACGTTCAGAGTTTCCCTGAGTTCGGGCCGGAGAGAATGGGTGCACCCGTACAGGCGTATGCAAGGATATCAGATAAACCAATAATTTTGCACAGCAACATTTATAACCCTGACATTGTAGTTGTCTTTGATCCAACCCTCCTTAAAACAATCAACGTGACAGCTGGACTAAAGAAAAGGGGTACCGTCGTGATAAATAACCCTACTCCTAAAGTGAAAGGGTTAAAAGTAAGCAATCCAACCAAGGTTTGGTTTGTTCCAGCAACAGAAATAGCTTTGGAAGTGCTTGGCAGGGGCATAACAAGCACGGCAATGCTTGCAGCACTTTTAAAAGCAACAAACCTTATCTCCCTTAACTCCTTAAAAGAAACTGTCAAAGAAAGGTTTAAAGGGAAAAT
>JAOZGF010000164.1 GCA_027491845.1 Thermoproteota archaeon
GCAGCCGTCATGGGGTTAAAAGGAGAATGATAAAAATACAAAAAATAGAAGAAGTAAGCGTGGATGAATTGGAGAATAAGTTTTTAATAAGCCTGTCCCAGGCTGAAGAGATCTGGGTGGAACAATATTGGCGGAAGAAGGGCTTTCAACGATTCTAGCTAAAATAAGCATACTTGAAAACAACTCTAAGGTTCTAGCCCAACAAATAAACCTTTTAAACGCGACATTGGCGGAGTTCAACAACACCCTGATAACCCTGTCTGGCCTTAAATCGATCAAGAAAGGAGAAAAAATCCTCATGCCCATTGGTTCAGGGGTTTACGCTGACATTGAAGCTGGATCATTTGAAAAAGTAACCGTTGGAGTTGGAGCAAATGTCTATATAAAGAAACCCCTCCCAGCAGCTGAAAAATATGTGAGCGATAAAGCGGAAAAGGTGAGAAACCTTATTTTAAGGTACCAAGAAACATTAAATAGAACGTTACGTGAACTAGATGAATACAGAAGGAAAGCTGAAGAAATATACAGAAAACAATTTAAAGCGAGAAAATAAGAAAAACAACAAATTTAAACCGAAATAAAACTAGATTAGTTTTCCTAAGATTTCCTTAGGATTATACTCAATTAGATCTCCAAACTTTTGCCCGTTTCCAATGAAGAGAATGGGTTTCTTTGTGATGTGCGTTGCATTCAATATGGCGCCGCCGCTTCCGCCCACATCCGTCTTAGTTATTATTAATGCATCCACGCCTACAGCTTTATCGAAGACCTCACATTGACGAACTATGTCTGAACCAGCTAACCCATCCAACACTAAAATTTTTAGGTCAGGCCTATTTTTCCTGCAGATCTTTTTTAATTCATCCATTAGGTTTCTGTTTTCGTAGGATCTCCCTGCAGTGTCAGCGCAAACCACATTGAAACCCCTTGCCTCAGCGGCTTTTACACTGTCAAATATGACAGCGCAACTGTCTGAACCTCTTTCGTGTTTAACAAACGGGACACCTATTCTTTTCGCATATTCAACGGTCTGGCTTATTCCGGCAGCCCTAAATGTATCTCCCACAGCTATTAAAGGCCTTTGCCCTCTTTTCTTAAGGAAACAAGCCACCTTAGCCAGTGAAAGGGAATTATGAATTAGAACTTCATTTGCGAAAAAGTTATGATAACCCAGAACAGTTAAATCGTAAACTTCAACGCTTCCACATCCATTTATTTCCTCAACAACATGGGTTTTTAACAAAGAACCTGTGCTTCCTTTCACTCCGTTGAGAGATCTTGAATTTCCTAGGCAAAGCACTTTAGACTTTTTTTCTGAGAGATCTGAAGCTTTAACAGTCTTTATACAGGAATCCTCCCTTACAAAGAAGAGATGATCAGGTGTTACAGTTATTTCACCCCCGTTATCCAGAGTAATTCTTAAAACATTTCTCGCTTGAGCCTTCCATAGAATAAAAGGTGTAGAAGCCCTTACCATCCTTTTTTGAAAATCAAAGGAAAACACTTTCATGTTGGGAGGCAAAAACACCTTTAAATGTATGTCCTTAGCCAAAGCAACCGTGGTTCCAAAGGTTTTCTCATAGAGTTCCTTAAATTTAATTTTTCCTTGATTCGTTTGAACAATCGAGTCCCCTGCAACGCATTTTCCTACTCCATTAAAACCTAAAAACAGTAACAGCAACGGTCTACCTTTTAACTTGGATTCCTCACATAGTTTAAGTAGATCTATTTTTTCAACGGATAATATCTTAAGTATTTCTCTCTTAATTAAATTCCTAATTACTTCCTCCGCCCCAGCTCTTTTAACACGTATTCCGGCGAGTTTTTCCTTAAACTTAGCCTTTAATTCATCGATCACAGCCAGTGCAACCCCGTTTCTGATAAGATCTATTTCGAAAGCAGAAAACGTTTCTTCTATGTCATCGCTTGACACTTCTTTTTCCATTGCCTTGGCAGCTATTTCAGAAACAATTTTTTTCAGATTTTTCCTTAATTCTTGAAGCATTCTATTCGCCTTTTAAAGGAGGTAAAAAGGACTTGAAAGTTGCAGGGGGGTTGTTGTGGAAGGTTATTAAAAGCTTTTCACACTAAAAATTTGTTGGGTAAAATGTTGATCTTTTTTAAAGTTTAAAACGTAATATTTTTCGTTGAGAGTTTTCCTCAACTTTTTAAGGTAATTTCCCTAAGAATTCCATCACTCAAATCCGCAACACATTTTACTGCTTTCTCCCTGCAGAGGTCAGTTGAATGAAAAATAAGAAAAACCAGCAGCCTACTAGACGGTCGACATATTCAGATAAAGAACTAGAAGAAATATTAGATAAGATAAAACCAAACATATTGGTTTTAGGTGTTGGTGGAGCTGGAGGAAACGCAATAACAAGAGTGACAGGTTCAATCCAATCGGACATATACCAAACCATCGCAATAAACACCGACGCCCAAGATCTATTGCACGTCCACTCAGACCTTAAATTATTGATAGGAAAAAGCATTACAGGTGGATTAGGGGCAGGAAACGATCCCATGCTTGGAGAAGCAGCTGCAAAGGAAAGTGAAGAGGAAATAAAGAAAATTTTGAGCGGAGCAGACCTCGTTTTCATCGTCTGTGGGTTAGGTGGAGGAACAGGAACAGGTGCATCACCGCTTATATGTGAATGGGCGAGAGAAGAAGGATCCATAGCTACTTCAGTAGTTACTCTTCCATTCGAGGCTGAAGGAATAGATAGACAAGAGAAAGCAAAAAGAGGCCTCGAAAGATTGCTTGAAACATCTGATTCAGTTGTAGTTATTCCGAACGACAAAATGCTTGAAATCTACGGGAACTTGTCTTTATTTGAATCGTTTAAGAAGGCCGACGAAATCCTTGCAGGGGCAGTTTTAGGGGTGGTTGAAGTTATCTCTAAGCCTGGCTTAATCAACTTAGACTTCGCAGATGTTAGATATGTATTAGAGGAAGGCAAAAGAGCCGCTGTGTCCATGGCTGAAGCAAACGGGCAGAAGAAGTCTGAGGAAGTTGTTAAAAGAGTAATAAACAATCCTTTACTCGGAATAAATATTTCAGGCGCAAAAAAAGCCTTGATAAACGTGATAGGTGGAGAAGACATGGATTTAAAGGAGGTTAATACAATCATTGAGGCAATAACAAGCGAACTAGACCCAAAAGCCGTTGTGAAATGGGGTGTCCAAATTAATCCACAGCTAAAGAACACGGTGAGGGTTTTCACCATAATCACAAACATAAAGCCTGAACCACAAATAAGGGAGCTAGAGCCTGAAATAGAGGAGGAAATGGAAGACATAGGATTAGAATTAGAAACATTATGAGTGATGGCCATGCTAAAGAAGCTAAAAGACTTTTTGATTCAATGTAAAAAAACATTGAAGATAGCTAAGAAACCAACGGGGGAGGAGATCTATAGGATATCAAGGGTTTGTCTCTTGGGCTTAGCCCTCTTGGGGTCAATAGGCATGCTAACAAAGTTCTCTGCCTCCCTGTTCCAAAATATGACGTTGATTATTTAAACAATCAAAAATAAAATTTAAGGTTAAGAATAAATGAGAAAACAATCGCATTTCCTCCTAGTTCGCGTTACAGTTTCCCAAGAAAAAAACGTGGCGGCAATACTCTCCAGAAAAATTGAATCCAGAGAGAACTCATCTATTTCTTCGATACTCGTCCCTGACGGATTAGATGGATATGTAATTCTAGAATGCAGTGATTTAAGCGAAATAGATGAGGTAATAAGGGGAATGCAGCACATCAGAGGCCGTGTCTCAACAGTTCTAGCTCTAAAAGACATTGAAAGTTTCCTTGAAAAAAAATCCATAATAGACTCATTGGAAGTGGGAGATATTGTGGAAATAACCAGCGGCCCCCTTGTAGGCGAGAAAGCCCAAGTAAAATCAATATATAAAGCGAAAGACGAAATAACCGTAGAATTATTTGAAACCTTGACGCCTGTATCGTTAACCGTGCCGGCTGAGATGGTTAAACTAGCAAAAAAGAAAGCTGAGTAAAATGCAGAAAAAAGAGAAAAGAATTAAAGTCCTTATTGAGGGAGGAAAAGCAACGCCAGGGCCGCCGGTAGGCCCTGCACTTGGACCAACAGGTGTAAGGGTAGACTTGGTAGTTAAGGAGATAAATGAAAAAACAAAGGAATATCAAGGATACAAGGTCCCCGTCTATATTTATGTGGATCTTGACACGAAGAAATGGAGGGTTGAAACGGGTTTACCCCCTACATCCGTTTTAATAAAAATGAAGTTAGGAAAACAAGGGAAAAGCAAGGAAAAAAACATTTCTTTTAATGAAATAATAAACATAGCGAAGAAAAAAATAACAGACATGAACGTCAAGAGCCTTGAGGGAGCTGTAAAAACAGTGTTAGGAACCTGCGTATCCATGAATGTGATGGTGGATGGAAGAAACCCGCGTGAAGTGTTGAAAGAAATTAGCGAAGGCAAACTGCAACAAATAATAAAATAACACTAACCCATAAAGAAGCCAACAATGGTGTTGTAGAGTGTCAACTTTAACTGAAGAAACAATTATGAAATCCCTTAAAGAAATGAGAAACAAATCAAAAAAAAGAAACTTTAACGAGACAGTAGAAGTTATAATTAGCCTTAGAAACGTAGATCTAAAGAAAACGGAAAACAGACTGAACGAGATTTTCCAACTTCCCGAGGGCCCTGGAAGAAACGTAAAAATATGTTTATTCGCAACAGGAGAGCTTGAATCAAAAGGGAAAAAACTAGGACGAGATAAAGTGATTAACAAAGACGAATTATCATTATACCTTGGAAGCAAGAAGGAAACCAAAAAACTTGCCTCACAATGTGACTTCTTCATTGCACAGGCTGACCTAATGGCGACAATAGGCAGATCAATGGGAGCCATACTAAGTCCAAGAGGGAAAATGCCTATACCCATTCCGCCCACAGCCAATTTGAAACCGCTTATCGATAAACTCAAGAAAAGCGTTAGGATAATCATGAGGAAACAACCCGTTGTACAAGTTCCCGTCGGAAAGGTTGAAATGCCTGATAAAGCTCTAGCAAAAAACATCAAGTCAGTTATTTCTTTCATTGAATCAAGGTATAGCTCTATTCCTCACGCCATAAAAGCAATATATATCAAAACAACAATGGGTCCCTCCATAAAAATCGCTTAGCCAAGGCAAGGGGTGAAAGAGGAATGAAGCCAAAAAGCCGTTTAAAAAAAGAAGAAACAGTAAGGGAATTATACCAACTGTTAAGTTCACATAAAACCTTTGCAATCACTGAGTATAGAGGACTGACTTCCAACCAACTTAAAAGAATCAGGAAGAACTTAGAAGGAAGAGCCAAGATTAAAATAGCGAAAAACACCTTAATGAGGCTGGCGATAAAAAAAACATTCAATGGATTAGATGAAAAAATTTCTAATTACCTTTTCGGACAATGTGCGTACGTGTTCTCAAACCTGTCGCCTCTTAAATTATTCCGGATGCTTGAGGAAAACAGAATAGAATCTGAAGCAAAACCTGGGGAAACCGTTGAGGAAGATGTAGTGATCCCTGAAGGATCAACTGACTTACCAGCAGGAGAAATGATAACGCTTCTCAGCAAGTACGGGATAAAAACAAAAGTTATTAGGGGAAAAATTGAGATAGCAGAGGAAAAAGTCATTTTAAGGAAAGGGGAAAAAGTAACAGATGAATTATCAAAAATCCTCAGTCGACTGGAAATTAAACCAATAAGAAGAGGACTAAACCTCATAGCTGCTGTAAACGGAGAAGGAGTAATTTATGACAAGAAAATTTTGTCTGTAGACCCAGTTAACCTAAAGGAAACCATAAGGAATGTTTCCTTGAAAGCTTTAACTTTATCCATAAAAACAAGTTACTACACACCTGCAGCAATGGAGTATTTAGTGGGGTTGTCATGGGGGAAAGCTTATGAAGTTGCTCAAGCAACCTCATATTACACTGCAAAAACAATGCAGAACCTCTTGTTAAGGGCCGTAGCCATAGGCTTAACACTTGAGAAAACCTTAAAACTTTACTCTTAAAAGTTAAAATAAAGTAGAAAAGAGAAACTCTATGTTTTAAACTAAAATAAGGAGGTGTAGGTGAGAAATGGTTGACTCTTACATTTACGCAGCACTACTGCTTCATGAGGCAGGAAAAGAGATAACGGAAGATTCTGTTAAGAAAGTACTGCAAGCAGCAGAAGTCGACCCCGATCCTTCGAGGATCAAAGTATTAGTTGAATCTCTTTCTGAAGTAAACATTGACGAGATAACTAAGACACCAATAATGGCGCCAACACAGTTACAGCCTGTTGTTGAACAACCTAAAATAGAGGAAAAGAAGGAAGAAGAAAAGAAAGAGGAGAAGAAGGAAAAGGAGGAAAAGAAGGAAGAAGAATCATTGGAGGGCCTTTCAGCACTCTTCGGTTAAGGTTCTTCAAGTGGGCCCGGCGGGATTTGAACCCGCGATCCCCGGCTTTCTCCTAGATAGAACTTCGGAGGCACCGCACCAATAAACGTGCAATGCCTTGGCCGATGCGTTATCCAGGCTACGCCACGGGCCCAAACATTGTTTCTTAAGTTTACTTGTGTCTGTTATAATTAAAGGAATTGTTTTTAAAAAATTTGCTTTAACAAGGCTCTCCCTTCTTTCCAGCTTTCCTTAACAAAAATTCGACAGCCCTCAAATGTATTTTCTTTCAACAGCTGAAGAAACTTTTTAAAAGTATTGACAAACCAACGAATTGTGATGTGCATGAACAGCATTAATAAAAAATACTTAACCCTTACGATTATTGTATTTTTCACTTTGCACATTGCCTTTCCGCTTGTTAAGGTAGTTAAAGTTAAAGCGGAACAATCCTACGGCCCCTTTGCATTCATACTTCACGATAAGGAGTATAAAGACTTCGGTCCCTATTCATTCCATTGGTATTCAACAAAGTCAGGGGCACATTACGCCGGAACCTTAGAGATAATTAACAGGACAACGGGTTCAAGATATCAATTTACCTTTGGATCCACGGGAACACAGGAGTTCGGCAAGTTAAAAACGTACAAGGACTTGAGTTTTTACGTTGACTTGCACACCGATAATTGGTCCTCTATTTGGGTTTATAACCTTACTACGGGTTTTGAGGCAACTTATGATTTAAAAGTAGATGTTACACCGGGTGACCTCCTTGATTTGGGCTATGAAGGGGAGGGAAAAACACTTGAATTTAAAATAAAAAACACTGGAACCCTTGAAATGGAAAAGGTAACTTATTCATTAGCGTTATACACAGGAGGATACATGTTAGTTAACCAAGAAAGTAGCCCTACGTCAGGCGAAATAACTCCTCTAAGCCCAGGAGAAAGTTATACGTTAAAGTACAAGTTAAAATCAATTGTAAATCAATTAACAGTGTCCCAATTAACGCTAACCCTCACTTTCCCTAAATTCATACAAAAGTCACTTACAATACGTGGGAGAACGGTGGTTTGCCTTACAGAGTCGGAAGGAGAAACGTCATACACGGTTACAGTTAAGACAGGTAAACCTGCACCTCCAAAGGAATATCCAAGGATAAGGATAGATGCTGCTCCACCTAGCCCCAACAAAGTTTTACCTGGAGGAACATCTAAAATAAGTGTTGCCTTTTCCAACATAGGAAACGGGAGCGCCTACGAGGCAAGAATCTATGCATACTCCACTCCTTCAGACCTGCAGTTTACAGATGAAGACGAAACGAATATGGGCTCGCTTGGATACAGTAAACCTAATACCTTTATTAACAGGGAAACAGGCGAACACGTCCCACTTGAACCGGGGAAAAGCGTTACTTATCATTTCTCCGTCAAGGCGCCGGAAATAATTGAAACAACTACCACTTACCTTATAACAATAAAGATAGAATATTACGACAACCAAAACAATTATTTAAGTGAATCAACCAACCTCACGTTGCTTGTTGAAAAACCAGGTGAACCAGCTGTCACTATAAGCAAAAAAATAAGTTCCTCGCTGCTTTCAATAGGTGGAAGAACAACGATCACAATTGAAGTAGAAAACACAGGATCAGGTAAAGCACATAACGTGAGGGTTGAAGACAGTTTTCCTCCACAGTTTTCACTTGTAAGCGGAGAAGTTAAGAAGACATTTCAAACAATTGATCCAGGGGAAAAAGCAGAGTTTTCATATACTATCCAGGCA
>JAOZGF010000186.1 GCA_027491845.1 Thermoproteota archaeon
CAAGTAGCAGTGAATAAATATGGTAAAGATAATTTGTTCATAGTCCCTGACTGCGGCTTTGGAGGACTAAGAGATTACTTCCAAGACGATAGGGGACAGGAAATCGCGTACAGGAAAATGAAAACAATGGTTGAAGCGGTTAAAAAACTGCTAAAAAACTAAAGGTTAGGGCTGACAAAAACAAGTTAAAAGGAGTAACAGCAACCAAATGTCTAGGAGGGCTCCCTGTCCTTACTCTTTATGACGTCCTCCAGAATATTCAATCCCTTCTCCACCAAGTCCTCCGTAATTATTAGGGGAGGAAAAATCCTTACCGTGGATACTCCGCAACTTATAATGGCTAAACCCCTCTTGAAACACTCAGAAATTATTTCCTTGGCCTCTTGACTGGCAGGCTCCTTCGTTTCCCTGTCTCTGACAAGCTCCATCCCTATCATGAGGCCCTTACCCCTAACGTCCCCAACTAACCTGTATTCCTCCTTGAACTCGTTCAACCTCTTTAAAATGTAGTTGCCAAGCCTAAGGGCGTTGTCAAGAAGCCTTTCTCGCTCAATAACCCTTATAACAGTCAAGGCAACCCTGCAGGACAAAGCGTTCCCTCCGAAAGTGCTGGCGTGAGATCCAGCCTCCCAACTCATTAATTCCCTCCTTGAAACGGTTAAGCCAAGGGGGAGGCCTGCCGCAATCCCCTTTGCAATACACAAGAGGTCTGGCTCAACCCCGTAGTGTTCAATGGCCCACCATTTACCGGTCCTCCCCATCCCAGCCTGGATCTCATCGTCGATTAGGAGGAACCCATTTTCATCAGCAAGCCTCTTCAATTTCTTAAAGTAACCGTCAGGAGGAACAATGTAGCCTCCTTCACCCTGGATTGGCTCAAAAATAATCGCTGAAACCTCCTCTGGAGGAACGAACTTCTTCAACACCCATTCATCAATGAACTCCACACAATAATAATTACAGTCATCCTTTTCAAGTCCGAACGGGCATCTGTAGCAATATGGATATGGAACATGGGTTACGCCAGGGATCAACGGGAAAAACCCTTTCCTGTGCACTGGTTTGCTTGCTGTGAGTGAAAGGGACCCCATCGTCCTGCCATGGAAGGCTCCGATGAAGGCAATCACCCTGGGCTTCCCAGTGTGCCATCTAACGGATTTCAAGGCGGCTTCAACAGCCTCTGTTCCGCTGTTACCGTAAAAAACCCTCTTGGGAAAACTGCCTGGAGTTATCCTGCAGACCTCCTCGGCTAGCTCAACGATTTCACTGTAATAAAAGTCCGTGCAAGAATAATGGATTAGTTTCTTGCTTTGACTTTGTATGGCCCCTAAAACATCCTTGTGAGCTCCGCCTAACACGAGGACTCCTAGGCCTGAGTTGAAGTCAATGTACTTGTTCCCGTCAACGTCCTCAATAATGCATCCCTCAATCCTCTTAACAACTAATGGATAATACCTGCCGTAGCTCTGCGAAATAATTTCTTTATCCCTCCTTAAAACTTCCCTGGCCCGAGGGCCAGGGGGAGAGACAACTATTTTCGGAACAACCATTTCTTTTCGTCACCGGATTTTCAAGAAACAATTTTAATGGGAATAAGTCAACCAATACCCCCCTCCCTTTTAAAATGTTTTATCAAAGACAAAAAATAGGGGGAAATGAGGCTTCAGTGGTTTACTTGAAAGAAGAAAAATTTTTGTTGAAACACGTTGGAGGAACCTCAAAGATAGGTGGCTCCTGCCACTTACTTGAATACAAGGACACAAGAATACTCCTAGACATGGGCAGCGAATATGGAGGGAAGCCTCCTTCAAAGAAAATAGATGAACAAAGACTAACTGAAGTTGATGCACTCATAATTTCTCACGCGCACCTAGACCACTGTGGAGGCGTCCCCTACCTTGTCAGGCAAGGCTTCTCTTCACCCATCTATTGTACTTACCCTACAAGGGACCTCATGAGGATACTGCTAACCGACGCCATGAAACTAAGTGGAAACCGGCTTTACACGATGCAGGAAATAGAGGAAATTTTTCGCTTAACAGTTCCACTCCACTACCATGAACCCTGTAATGTTGGGGAAGTGGAATTCAGGTTCTTCAATGCAGGCCACATCCTTGGAAGCGCATTAACCGTCCTGACCCTGAACAAAGAAAAAATACTGTATACAGGGGATTTTTCACCCTACGGCGGAAACCATTTAGAGGGCGCAGAAACATCCTGTGTTGAGAAACCAATGTTAGCCGTTTGTGAATCAACCTATGGAGACACCAGGTTTGAAGCGAGAAGGAAAAGAGAGCAAAAACTCTTTGAAACCCTGCTGAAGACCCTTGAAAATAACGGGATAGTTCTAATTCCATCCTTCGCCGTAGGCAGGTCCCAGGAAATATTGCTCATGCTTGAAAACCAGTGGAAGTCAAAGAAACTTGAATACCCAATCTATTTCTGCACAGGCCTGGCCAGGAAAGCCCTTGAAGTATACAGGCACCATGCGCCCTGGATGAGCGGCTCAATCCAAAACTACCTGGTAACCACTAGGAGAAGCCCGTTTGAACTGGAAAAAATAAGGCTAATTGAGAGAGTGAACCAAATAAACCTGAACGAGCCATCGGTGTACGTAGCTGCCAGCGGAATGTTAACAGGAGGTTTCAGCGCATACATCGCAAGCAAAATAGCTGAAAAGAAAGAAAACTGCATAATTTTCCCTGGTTACTGTGGCGAGGGAACCCCTGCTAAAAAACTGTTGGATGGAGAAAGAAAGGTTTACCTTTACGATTTTATAACTGGCGGAGAAATCCTGGTGAACGTGAGATGCAGGGTTATGGAAATAAATTTTTCAGCTCACGCTGACCAGCAGGGACTAATAAACGCAATAAAGCAATGGAGACCTGTGAAAACATGTGTGGTCCATGGAGAAAGGGAGGCGAAAGAAAAACTAACCCAAAAAATAAGAAAATACACTGAAGTACTGAGCTGTATTGACGGGGGAACCCATGAACAATTCATTAAGTCTTCTGCTGAGGAAAAAGCCGTTCTAAGCGAAGCCATTCAAAGGAAAATAGTTTTCCATGAATTGGAAGGAATCAGGTTTTCACTGGTTCAGGGAGCCATTGTAAGGGATAAGGAACAATTAAGACTAGTGACATTGGAGGAACTAAACAAATTAATTAAAAAGCGGGAAAACAGGGAGAAAACAAGGGGAAATAATTAATCCCAGGGGGTAAACCCCTTGTTCCAGCATTCATGGGTGAGCGTAACCTTTGCTTTACCCTCTGCCTTATAGGCATTATATTCCTTCCTCCCATACTGCAATGCTTCAGCGAAACTGGCGGTTGGAAGCAGTGTCTCCTCAACAAACATTAGTTTCTTGCTTTCAGGCAATATGAAACAAACGAAGACGTGCCCTGGAACCTGAACCATGCCCGTAGATATTCCAACAGCCTCCAAACAAGATGCGTAAAGTATCGTTAGGTCGTCGCAGTCCCCTGCGCCCATTGAAAGGGTTTGGGATGGGAACTGCACATAGTCTTCCTCCCCGCCCAACGGGTCGTTTGGATCAGTAACGTAGTGTATGTTCCTTTCACACAATCCATCCCAAATGAGTTCAGCAGCGTTTAACGTTCCTTCATCACTGCTCGTATCCATTTCACCCAGCGACTTAACGAAAGACTGAACAGCTGGGTCGGCGGGCGTAATGAATTGAGGCCCATACGTGCAAGGGTACTCTAACCCTATCTTCCAGTAAACCCAGTTTTTCCCGAACATGGCTCCCTCGTCACTTAAAGTCTTAACTTCCCTCTCTGTTGTTTTTGGGTCAACATATGATATCTTCGCCGTAACAGGGATGTATTCCACATGTGTGATACTGTTAATCCATGCCTTGTCAAACCTGTACCTCAACTCGAAAACTTCCACTTCCCCAGGCCCTATTTCAGCTTTCCTAGCTGTTTTGGTTTCCCCCCTAACACTTACTTCAACCTCAACGTCCTTAATTGTTCCTGCTGGAAGTATCACTCCGCCGCCAA
>JAOZGF010000206.1 GCA_027491845.1 Thermoproteota archaeon
TCGCATATCGCTATAAAGTCCTTGATCTCCGCATTCCTAAACCTGAAACTCACATAGTATCTCTTAATAGCTTCAAAGAAACGGCAGTCTCCCATGTAAAACCTTAGCATATGTAGAACGAAGCACCCCCTATGATAAACAGAGTTAAGATAGGCTTTTTCATCTTTGAATTCATCCAGTGAATTGGCTGGAGGCTTAATGTGTTTATTTTTACAAATGTAGCTCCTATACCTTTCTTCAACGTATTTCCTCAGTATTTCGTTCCTCTTTTCTACGGAATGAGTCCACTCAAAGTAAAGTATTTCTGAGTATTCAGCCAATGCCTCGTCAAGCCATGGCTCCCTGTATTGATTATTTCCCACAGCCGCATACCACCATTGATGCGCTGTTTCATGGGCTAAGACAACTTCAAATTCCTCAGCCAAGTTTTCCTTGTAAAAGTCTTCTGAGATCATGACAAGAGAGGGGTATTCCATTCCCGCGTAATTAAGAGGGGTTTCAACAACCCTATATTCTGAGTAAACGTATTCTCCGAAGTTTTTGGAAAAACATTTTAGTGCTTTCTCGGCGATGTCCATCGCCCTAACACCCATCTTTTCATTTTCAGGGAAGAAATAAGAATAAACACTTACTTCCTTGTTTGCTCCTTCTATCCTTATTTTTCTCTCTGCCACCCTAAACTTTTGACTTGCAACCCAGGCGAAGTCCCTTGCTTTTTCAACCCTCCAATGAAGGACCTTTAAGTTCCCCTTTATTTCTTCTTTTAAAAAGGAACCTGTCGCAGCAACAACCATCTCAACAGGCAAAGTAATCCTTACATCATAACTGGCTACCTCACTGTAAAAGCACTCTCCAAAAAAGACGTAGGGATTAACAACCCATTCTCCTCCCTCAACAACGCTCAGTGTGGGATACCAATTACCAAACATGTAGACTCCGTCATAAAAGCCTAATCTGTAACGAATGCAGGGTACCCTGACCTCGAACGCCATCTTCAGACAAGTTTTCCTGTAAGGTTTAAGTTTTCTGGAGAGATTCACCTGTAAAGCTGTTTTGCATTTTTCAAGTAAGCCAAACTGCAGGTTGTTATTTTCTTCATCTTTAACCTCGATAACTTTAAGTTCTCCGCCTTGCTCCCTGAAATAATTTGGATAAACATTAAAAACAAGGTTGCTAAGCTCCTTGTTCTCCCTGTTAAGGTACTCCACATTCATTTTCCCTCGGAGACTGTGGTTTACTGTGCAAAGAGTTACGTTAATATTGTAATAAACACCGACCTCGCCTTCTTCTAAAGACTTCGCCTCCAAGTTCTTAAGGAAGGATGGACAAAACAAGTTAACTGTAACCACGCAAACAATTAACAGGACTTTAAAAGAATTCGCAGTCAGTTACCCCACCGTTTTTTCTTTGAATGGACTTCGCCACCAAGTTAATGCCGGTTAAAAGGAAACATGAAATTATAAGGAGTCATAACTAAAAACTGATAAAGCACTCACTAAGTTTGGAGTGGAGTGGAAGATGATAATAAATAAGGAAGATGCTATTCAGGCATCACTCCTCATGGTTGCTAGATCCATGGCTTCAGCAGCTACCACAGCCCCTAAATCCAGGGGATTTGATGATTTAGACATAAAAATAGCCATCGGAGAAGAAATTAAAAGGATCGCGGACAAAATTGAGGAAATATGGAGGACGAAGTATTCCTCAGGCACTTTCTGGTTCATGGGCCCTGATGCTGAAGCTGTTAGAAAAAGCTTGGCGATCTTCCTCATAGGAATAAAAGCGAAGAGACCTCCTTTAAACCTTGACTGTGGTGCATGTGGATTCAAAACATGTGAGGAATACGAAAAATCCGTTTCAAAGGAAGAAACAACAGCGCTTTGCGTATTCAAGGTTCTAGACCTAGGAATAGCTGCTGCATCGGCATTGACGGTTGCAGGGAGAAACTTCATTGATAACAGGTTGATGTGGAGCGTTGGAGTGGCTGCTAAAGAACTAAACTACATCCAAGGGGATATAGTGCTTGGAATACCCCTTTCATCAACGGGCGCAAATCCTTTCTTTGACAGATACCTCAGATACTTCATTATGCGGGCTAGAGAAGAAAAGAAAACGCTTGAACAAGTTATGGAAGACGTAGGACTCAAAATATAGTTTTAAAGTGACGGTCCCCAGCCAGTTGATATCCTCCTTTTGCTAAGCAGGGTTTTCATGGTGTTTATCACGTTCCTGCCGAAGTCAGATATTTTGAAAACCTTTGAATCGTATTTAGCCCTTGAAATCATTTCAGCCCTCATTAGAACCTTGAGGTGAAAGTTAATTACAGAAGGAGAAACTTTCTTTTGTTGACCCGTTTTTTCTTCCACCATCTTCTTTATAGAGGTCAATGTTCCAAACCCTTCGTCGTTCAAGAAATCCAGTATTAAGAGCCTGACAGGATTAGATAGTGCCTCTATTATCCTGACTGATTCATCGGAAAAGAAATCAGTCAACTAGCGTCACCCTTCTTTTTAAGCTTTATAAAATTTGAACATTAAAGTTTAATAATTTTACACTATAATAGAAAAATTGCGAAAACTATTTAAATATAGATGATTTAAAATCTAACAGAAGAACACCTTTTTTCTACATGAGTTAAAAAAGGTAATGAGGGAAATAAATGTTTGAAAAGTTCAGGGAATGGTACGAAAAAAGACATGAGTACGCTAGGGAATGGAAAGAGAAAACAGGAGGCAAGGTCTTAGGTTACTTCTGCACTTACGTGCCAGAAGAAATACTTTACGCAGCAGATGTTTTACCTGTGAGAATACTTGGAAGCCACGAGATCCAAAGCGTAACAGAGCCACATATATTTGCAATGTATTGTCCCTTCTGCAGGGACTGCCTGGCTCAAGGCCTTCAAGGCAGGTATGATTACCTAGACGGAATAATGATAGCTCAATCATGCTTACATATAAGGCAGGCCTACACAAGCTGGGATCTCCACATACCTGTGGACTTCAGTTACTACTTAAACATGCCCCATAAAGTTCAAAGCCCACATTCAATACCCTTCCTTAAAGGGGAACTAGAGGAATTCAAGAAAGCTGTTGAGGAATGGGTAGGTAAAAAAATAACAAACGAGGACCTAGACAAAGGAATAGAGATAATGAACAAAAACAGGAGATTAATGAAACAAATATACGAGTTTAGAAAACAAGACAACCCGCCTCTCACGGGAACCGAGGCACTAGCCATGGTTATTTCCAGTCAAATGGTTGACAAGAGAGAACACAACCAAGAACTGGAAAGGGTGCTTAAAGAACTTCCCAATAGAAAACTGGAAAGGGACCCTGGTGTGAGGCTTATGCACATTGGAAGCGTTAACGACCACTTTGACTTCATGGAAAGGGTTGAACAGTTAGGAGCAACCTTCGTGATAGATGAACAATGCACGGGTACGAGGTACTTCTGGAACGAGACGCCGCAAAAGGAAGACAGACTTGAAGCAATAGCTGAGAGATACGTAAAGAGGCCTCCATGTCCGAGTAAGGACTGGGAGGAAAGGACAAGGCTTCAACATGTACTAGACCTAGCCAAAGAATACAAAGTTCAAGGAGCACTTCTTTTACAACAGAAGTTCTGCGATCCACACGAGCTAGATATTCCTGCAATAAGGGAACTGTTTGAAAACAACGGAATTAGAACGTATCATCTTGAATTCGACATAACTGTTCCTTGGGGTCAGTTCAGAACACGTGTCGAAGCCTTCCTTGAAATGCTTCAAGAGGAACTCCTATATGGATAATTTTTTATAGGTGGAGAAAGTAGATATTGAGTTGAAGGAGGTTGAAAACCATTGGTTAAGGTTAGGGAACCAGGAAATTATCCGAGTGAACGTTTAAAATGTTGGAATGAAGCAAAGGCCTTAAGAAGAAAGTACTATGAGGATTACGTTAAGGCGCATGAGAGAGGAGGAATCAGGTGGGCTGGTGGGGCATGGACATTAAGCGCAATACCAGAAGGACTTGGAGACGATGTTTACCCCTTAACAAGCGAGCCCTATGGTGCAACGATTGCTTACTTCAAGGAATTCGCTTTAAAATGTCAAGAAGCAGTTGAAAAGGCAGGATACATTAGAGACCTTTGTTCTTACATGAGAAACTACTGGGGATCAATTATACTGGATAAATTCATTCTAGCTGATGGAACCATAATCGACGAATTCCCTGCCCCAGACTTCATCTGGCAAGACCACATATGCTGTAGCCATGCAAAGTGGTATCAAGTTGTTAGAGAGTTGGAGGCTAAAAAGGGAAAGGAAATACCTTTCTACTGTATAGATGTAGGCGTGGGTTCCTATAAACAAATAAACGAGAGACGAATTAATTATGTTGTAAGACAAATAGAAGACGGTATAAAATGGCTTGAAAAAGTTACAGGCAGAGACTATGACGACGATCGTCTGATTCAAGCGATTTATAACGAGTGCAAATCAACAGCTCTTTGGTCCGAGATATGCACTTACAATAGAGCTATACCAGCCCCTCTTGACGAGAAATCAATGTATTCGCTTTACGTGTTAGGTACATTGATGAAGTCTAAGAAGGAATGCGTTGAATTTTACGAAAAACTCCTTGCAGAGGTTAAAGACAGGGTTGAAAGAGGGATAGCTGCAGTACCCACTGAGAGACTTAGGCTTATAACGGATACACAGCCTCCATGGGGTTTCTTACAAATATTTAGGTACATGGAAAAGTTTGGAGCTGTCTCTATAGGGTCTCTCTATACATTCGGCCTAATAGGCGTGTGGGAAGTTAAGGAAGATGGAAGATGGGGTCCACCGGTGCCTCCTCAGGACAGGGGTATCGAGTTTAAGGACAGAGAAGAAGCGTTGAAGTTCTATGTTGAGTGGAACCTTAAATACAAGCCTGAATGGCAGCATTTCTATCATCCAAAGCTAAAGAGTGAAATGATGATAAGAATAGTTAAGGAATGGAACGTTGACGCAGTTCTCCTACATTACAACAGGGGATGTGAAGGACTAAGCTTAGGGATCGCTGAGAACAGGCTAGCGTTAATCAAGGAAGGAATACCCGTGTTGCCTTTCGAGGGAAACATGGGGGATGAGAGGGAGTTCGACCTGCCTAGAACTCAGGCAGCCATAGACATGTTCATGGAAAGCCTTGGACTAAAGAAACTCACTGAATAAATTAGTAAGAGGTGAGGGAAAAAGATGGCTAGTGCAGGTGTTGATATTGGAGCTAGAAATGTAAAAGTAATCATTTTAGAGGACGGAAAAATTCTTTCAAAAGGCCTTGTT
>JAOZGF010000207.1 GCA_027491845.1 Thermoproteota archaeon
CTCAACGATTTCCTTTCCATGCAGAAGCTCCTTCACAATATCTTTGTCAGGGGAGGCTGCCTTACCTGTTAAGGCAACGTAAGGAGACAAAGTAAATTGTTTAATGGAGTAAACGTCCAAAATATCCCTTGTTTCGGTTGAAGCAACTTTGACACAGTATCCCTCATTGTTGAACAATGCAAAAACCGCTTTAAACCTGTCACCAGCCTCTTCAAGGGAAGACTTAACCCTGAAACACTTGTAGTAATAATCCTTTATTTCAACCTTCATGCGTTTAACAATGAACCCCCTAAAAACGTTATTGAATGCCTTTTCCTTGCCCCTTAACCCGTCAGCGACAAGGTATCCGTCAAGCAGGTATTCCTTCCGGGTCCCAGCTTTATTCGAGATGAAAACGGAAAACGTTAATAGGTCTCCAGACGAGGAGATAGAGACACCTAAGTCGACTTCCTGCTCCATATCCTCCATTGCCTCGCTTATCGCTTTCAAGTAGGTTTCTTTCATCTTTTCCACACTGGCGTTCTCTAGGCTAACACCGGCGATTATTGTTCTACCATTCACAACCACAACTGGAGCCCCTGTTACGCCGTACTTTTCTAAAATAACGTTGCTTTCCCTAACAAACAACCTATCCCTTAAATGGTGTTCAACCAAGATGAAGTTAGCCTTGTTTTCCTTAAGCAGTTGACTCAATGCTGGTTCACAGTAGGTTTGGCATTTTCCGCAGTTTTCGTCCATGATGAACTCAACCAACACGGTGTCCTGCGGAGCTAAGTGGGAAGGATTAACGTGAAGGAAGAACAGGGAAAAACTTGTCAAGACACAGATCAACACTTTTTTCGCATGAAACCTAGTCAAGAAGATTCCTCCCCCAAGAATTCCTCAAAGTTTTATGAGAAAGTTCACGTAGGTATTCCTCATAATATTCCTCAGCAATTTTTATTTGTTGAGGAAATTTTTCCCTCAATTTCCTAGTTATCTCAAACCTGTCTCTACATGACAAAACTAGTTCAATGAATTCAATGGTTCGTTCATTGTCCCTTTGACCCTTCGGTGTTTCAACAACGAAGCAAAAGTCTTCAAGGGAAAAAAGACGCCTGATGTAGGGTGAAACAGCCCCGATTAAAACGCCATCACCAATGTCTATGAGTGGAGGAACCCCCTTCCTTATCTTCCTTAAGGGGTCAACAAGCCTCCAATAGTTGGATGCACTGTAGCTATGCAACTCCAAGTATATTTGAGGCTTAAACTTCTTTATGAGTGAAACAAGTTTTTTGCCTGCCTTAAGCTTTAAATACCTTGGGTTAAGTGTTGAAATATACTTTGAACCCTTTGTTATCGTCGCAAGGACAAGCAAGCCCTCGTCCAGGTCCATTTCAAGTGCATGCCACAGGTAACTCTCGGTTGTTGCCGCTTCCCTTCCATGCACACCTGCAACCATCATCTTAACAGGTTTGCCGTCTCCAAGGACAACGAACATCATGTTTCCCTGCCATAACGCCGAACAACCAGGGAAAGTGTTTGGTTTAACAGTTCGTTGTAGTCACGCTATATCCTTATAAATGTTGCAACGCCTCCCTTTAAAAATCCAACAACACTTTTCCTTCCCCATTTAAGCATTAATCTCAAACACTTTTCAAATGGGAGGAGGAAAGTGTGGTGACGAAATCACCTGTTTACTTTGTAGCAAGGAAGGAAGGCAAGTTTGAACAATCCTTCAAGTACAAGCTTGAAAAAATCATCGGCCAGCTTGGCTTGAAGGAGGAAATAAGGGAGGGAGGCCGCGTTGCAGTGAAGGTTCATTTCGGACAAGAAGGAAACACTACCTTCATCAGGCCGCTGTACGTCCGTCTCCTCGTCGACCAACTAAAAAAAATGGGTGCAAAACCCTTCGTCTGCGACACAACTGGAGTAGGATTCAAAACAACAAGGTCAAACAAAATAGATGCATTAAACCTTGCATACATGCATGGATTCAACCCATTAACCCTTTCATGTCCAGTTGTCATTGCAGATGGACCCGTTGGCCTATCAGGGGTAGAGGTTAGGGTAAACGGCTTGCTTAAAAAGGCTAAGGTTGCTGAAGACATATTTTACAGTGACTACATTATTTCGCTGGCGCACTTCAAAGGACATCCAAGGACAGGTTTCGGAGGAGCCCTGAAAAACATTGGGTTAGGGGCTGTGGACAAGGAGACAAAGGCAAGGATACATTTAAAGGAAAACCCCCGGGTAAAAAGGGAAAAATGCAATGGATGCATGAAATGCCTTCAAATGTGCCCTGTCAAAGCAATCTCCATGGAGGAAGGAAAAGCTAGGATAAACAGTGAAAAATGTGCTTGGGGATGCGGTTGCTGGGAAGTGTGTCCAGAAGCAATATCCCAATGGATGGAGATGCATGACACAAACAATAACTTAACCGTGAAAATGATAGACTCCTTTTCAGCCGTGTACAGCGCGAAGGGAAAGGAAAACTTTAGCTTCATAAACATCCTGCACAACATAACCCCGCACTGCGACTGTTCTCCCTTTTCAGACAAGCCTGTCACGGCGGACATCGGCATAATGGCCTCAAAGGACCCGTTGTCACTGGACCTCTGTTCACTGGACATTGTCAACGCTGAACTACGTGAAAAAGAGAACACAAATTTCCTCCAAAAAGTTTTTGAAAAGGACTACTTAAGAGAGTTTCTGGCGCAAGGGAAACCCAACCCGGAGATAATCGAAAAATACGGTGAGGAGAAGGGAATAGGGAACAAAGAATACGAGCTCATTGAATTACAACTGTAAACACTTGAAAGGAGAAACAGCAACTGCAAAATAAACAGCGTTGAACCACAGGCCTCCTTGCAGTTTAAAGACTCTTGTTTGGAAAGTTATAATAGGCTTTTCCATGGTCCTATATCTCTTCATTTTTTGGAGAAGGTTATTCTAGTGTTTTTAACATGTTTATCAAAGGCTTAAATGCTTCCTCAAGGTTTTTTATCGATGCCCCTTCAATCATCTCCTCTATGCTTAAGTCGCGTTGTTTAAGATATTTCCTTCTTTCTTCTTTGCACGGCTTAATTTTATCACCGTATTCTAGTTCTATTAGTTTTGCCAGGTCTTCTTCCACATCTTTCTTTATGCCCATTATAGCTACGTGTATTTTTACTTTGCAAACGCCTCTAATAGCCTTTATAGTTATTTCCCTATTTCCTTCATCTTTTATGGTTTTAACTCTGAACCCAGATTTATGGAGTGTTCTTTCAAAGCTTTCTTCTGCTGGAATGTGCTCCTTATCTACTATGAACAAGAAATTTTTGTGTTTGAAGCCCTTATTTAAGAGCACTGCTATTCCCTCTAGTGCTACTACTCCACTTTTCCTTGGCAATATTGAGGGCAAGAGCAGGGCTTTCTTCTCTCCATTTAAGCGTTTTGCTAGGGACTTGAGTATTCTTTCTTCTGTTCTTCCATTTCCTGTGATAACGATTGCTTTTATGATTGCTTCCAGCTTAGACGCTCTTATTACTCGCATTCCTAAACCTCTAAATTAGGTCTAGGGTTTTTCTGATGTCAATGTTGGCTTCCATCATATCTTCTATGTCGTCTAGAGTGTACTTTTTGTAGCTTAGCTTGTCTTGAGAGTCTTTTTTTAATGCTAGGATCGTAGTGTCTTGGGGGGCAATGAGGGTTAGCATGTCTAGGACGTCTATTGAGTGCGTTGTAATTATGGTTTGCCACTGCTTCCTTGATAACCACTCTAGTAAGGCTTCTATAAGTCCTGGATGAGCTGAAGCTTCTAAATCATCCCAAAGCACTAGTTTCGGGTTGAGTGTTTCCAGCCATATAGCTGCCAGTAGAGCTCTCTC
>JAOZGF010000213.1 GCA_027491845.1 Thermoproteota archaeon
GCCTTCTTGGTTGAGCTAATCATGGCGTGAGGAGTCTAACTTGAAAATAAACCCTGACTGCGTTTTATGTCAGTTAAACGTGAGACTGAAAGAAATAATCAATTTCACCCATGATAAAGAGAAAGTATTGGAAAATTCATTTGAGATTGTGAGGTATATTGTCAGTCAAATGGAGAAGGGTTATTCTGTTCAGAGGATAGCCACATATGCATTCAGGAAAATTAAAGAATTAACCAATAACCCTGACCCCTACAGGGAAGAAAAGAGAAGTATGAACAATTTGGCGCGTGAACTTGTCAAGATATTAACCAAGAAAATTAAGGGGGAAGTAGATGATTATAGGAGATTTAGACTTTATTGCATTGCCTCCATAAATTCTAACTCCTTAGATACAGGTGTTTTTTCCCATTCCTTCACTTTTAACGTATCCCAACTATTAAACATGCGTTTGTCAGTGGATCATGTAGGGAAACTTTACAGTTTAATTATGAAGAAAAAGAGAATTGTTTTTATCTTGGATAACGCTGGTGAAGCGGTTTTCGACATGGCTTTGATCCGAGAAATGCTCCGGATAAACCCTAAGCTAGACATAACCTGCATAGTTAAGTCTAGGGCTTTTCAAAACGATTTAACTTACAGTGAAGCTGAAGAAATGGGTTTAGGTAGGTTTTGCAGGTTAATGGCTACTGGAAGCGATGCCGCAAGCTTAATACCGGGAGAAGTTAACCAAGCTCTTTTTAAGGTAATCAATGAGTCAGATATTCTCATGGCCAAGGGAATGGCCAACTATGAAACATTGATGGATTTAAAGTTGAATGTACCAACGTTTTTCTTGTTAAAAGCGAAGTGCAAGCCTGTGGCTGAAACCTTGAACATTGAAGTAGGTGGAAATGTAGTTCTGAGGAGAAATTAATACAAATGTAGGAGATCAAATGTTTTGGAGAAAAAAGAGGACTTTTGAGGAAAAGAAAAAGTTTAAGCTTGTCTTAAGAAGGGAAGATTCCCTCTTCCTGTTAAGTCAAGCCAGAGCCCTGCATCCAAAGGAATTCATCTCACTCTTAAGGGGGAAAGTAAAGAAAGACGAAAACATTGTTTATGTTAGCGAGGTTATAGTGCCTCCGCTGGCGACATATGGTCATGGTTTTTCAACCTATAATCCTTACTTAATGCCCATTATCGCGGACATTGTTGGAACAGCTCATTCACATCCCTCTGGCGCAAGACTTCCTTCTTTTGAAGACCTAAGGAATTTTATTGGCTACGCCTTACTTATCGTTTGTTATCCATATGAATCTAGTGAAGACATATACGCCTATGACTCACGCGGGAGAAATGTTGAAATGGAAATAAGCTAAGAAGGCTTACCATACGAGGAACACTGTCCTTTGCCCTGATTTCTCATCTAAAAAGAAGCTTTAAACTGAATTTCAATTGTTTTCCATGATTTCACATGAAAAAATTAATTTAACATTAATTTAACTCTTGCCTTTAGGCCTTAAGTGTAGAGTTGTTGTTTTAGGGTGTTACAGTTTGAAGGTCGCTGCAGTCATAGGTACAAGGCCTAACTTCATCAAGGCAAGTGTAGTTGTTCCTGAGTTAGAAAGGAAACATGAAGTATGTGTCATAGATACAGGGCAACATTATGACGGAGAAATGTCAAGCGTATTTGTTAAAGAGCTTGACTTACCTGTTCCGCACATTAACTTAAGGGTTAGAAATAACTCGTCCCTGAGCCAGACATGGATGATTTTAAAGAAGTTGCAAAGGGTTTTCTTGAAGGAAAAACCAGACTTGGTCATGGTTTTCGGTGACACGAATTCGACGTTGGCCGGAGCATTGGCAGCCGTAAAGATGTTCATACCTGTAGCTCACGTCGAGGCAGGGTACAGAAGCGGGGACTGGACGATGCCTGAAGAGATAAACAGGATCCTAACAGACCATTGTTCACTTCAATTATTCTCTCCAACTAAAGATGCCGTGGAAAACTTAATCAATGAGGGAATAATGGAAGAAAGAATTTTTTTTGTTGGGAGCGTTACAGCCAACGCCGCCTTGAAATACATAGATAAGGCTGAAAAAAGGTCAAATGTCTTGGAGAAACTTTGCCTGAATGATCATTATTGTGTTCTAACCCTTCATAGGCCTGAAAACGTGGACGACAAAAATGTACTCCAAAGAATCCTAGATATTGTGGGTGAAATAAAAGAATTTGAGTTTGTCTTCCCAATACATCCGAGAACCCTTAAGAGGATCAAAGAAAACAATTTAAGATTGCCTGAGAATCTTATAAAATGCAATCCACTAGGTTATTTGGACTTCTTAAAACTTCTCAAAAATTCTTTTGCAGTACTGACGGACAGTGGAGGTATTCAAGAGGAATGCATGGTTCTTGGCATTCCATGTTTGACTTTAAGGAAAAACACGGAAAGAACCATAACGTTGAAACATCGAGGAAACCTCCTGGTTGGAACGGATCGAGGACTAGTTTTAGGCGCTATGAAGCAGATAATGGAGGGAGAGCTAGGAGAAGTAATGAGGAAAACCGTCAAACCTAAATATTGGGACGACAAGGTTGGCCATAGGATAATGAAGTGTCTTAGCAGGATGAGTTATGAGGAAAATGATATGGTGTTAAGCCAAGAAAACACGTTAATTTTCAATTTGTTCTTGCGACAAATTGCAACTTAAGCTTTCACTTCATCATTTCCAACAGAAACCTTTCAACTAAACTTTTCTTTATCCCTGCATTTACAAGGACTTTTTTAATTTCACCTATTTTTTTCCCTTCTCCTAAGAGTCTCTTAACTATTTCCACTGTTGCTTCTCTAATTTCCCAGGGAAAGATAATCCATTTATCTGTTTTTTCAACGTATATGTCTGGAACAACAATCGACCAAGGCTTATAGTAGAGGGTAACTATTCTTATTTCCCTTGCTTTTTTTTCCTTTAAGTGTTCATATGCTGCCTTTAAGCTTCTACCTGTGTCAGCGACGTCGTCAGCTATGATGACTTTCTTGTCTTTTACATCAGTGGACACGGGCTGAGTTATGACAGGGTGCTCCACAGTTTTCTCGTAATCCTTATAGAACTCTACCTTAATGTTTGCGGTGTAAGGATTTCCAAGCAAGTCTGAAAGTATTCTTCCAGGTATCCATCCGCCCCTAGCTATGCCCACAATAACTTCAGGGTCATAGTTTCTTTTTTTTATTTCATCTGAAAGCTTCAAACACATTTCATAGATTTTTTCCCAACCAGGTGCAATGTAATTACCTGACATGGATTTTCCTCAAGGAAAATGGGAAGGAACTATTTTTTCAGTTTCTCCTTTATTTCACTCTTAATCCAATCAACAGCTTCCTCAGCTTTCATTAATTGACCTAATTCTCCCTCTAAATCGGATGGCTCTATTACAGCTATCCAGCCTTCCCCATAGGGGTCCCTGTTAATGATTGTGGGGTCATCTTCCAGTTTTTCGTTGACTTCCACAATGGTGCCGCTTATGGGAGCTACAAGTTTACCAACCCATTTATGGGACTCTATCCCACCTATTATTTCACCCATAGATACCTCGTCTCCTTCGAAGGGGAGATCTATTGATTTAAACGTTCCAGCAGCTTTATTAGTGAAGTCATCTACGCCGATCCTTACCTTGTCCCCTTCAACCTTAACCCAACAGTGTTCCTTATGGTAATATAGGTCTTCCTTTATTTCATAGTCCTCCACTTTAACCATTCCCCTTACCTCCAACACACTCTTAACGTTTAACCTTAACCAGGATCTTTAATTTAAAATTATTTGGTATTAGTTCAACGGGAAATTCTCCAAAATAAAAAGTGGCTAAGCTTAGTGTTGAAAGGACCTCATGTTTTCAAGTGTTCCACTAGGAACTCAACAACGTCCATAACCTTCATGTTCAGCTGAAGAAGTTCATTCGCCTGGGTTAGCGACATCCTGCATGAGGGGCAAGCTGACAATATGGCTTCCACACCTAAGTCAGCGGCCTGCTGGATCCTTTTCTTGGCTAAACTAATTTGTAATTCAGCATTAGATATTGATAAGAGGCCTCCTCCGCCGCAACATCTAGTCCTCAAACCATTTTCCTTTATTTCAATAAAATTCGATGTCAAAGCCTTTATAAGACTTCTAGGTTCTTTTATTATCCCTCCTAGCCTTGAAAGTTCGCAGGGATCGTGATAAGTAACCTTCATGTTTCCCTTAATAGGCCTGATTTTCCCTTGCTGGATAAAATCATTAAGGAGCTCTATAACGTGTTTAACTTCAAATGAAGGCTTTCTTCTAAGTATCCTTGGGTAAACGTATTTCATTGTTCTGTAGCAGCTCGCACAGGCGACCAAAACTGTTTCAGCCTCTTTCTCCTCGATTACATGAGTGTTATGCAGTGCAAACTCCTTAAATTTCTCCCTGTCACCCAGCATTAGCCATGGGCTCCCGCAACACCATTCGTCCTCTCCCAAGAGACTCCATTTTACACCTGCCATTGAAAGCAGGTTGGAAACATGGAACGGAACCATCCTATTTATTTTCTTGAAGGCTGAGGAACAGCCAACGAAAAAAATATACTTAGTTTTTTCGCCAACCCTTACTCCTTTCAACTTTGTTCTCTTAACCCAGTAAAGCCTGGCTTTAACACCCATGTTATAGGGATCCTTTGACTCTTCAAGTGAAGACCTAATGTTCTTAAGCTTGTCAGGGAGGAAGCCTAATTTGTAGAGTGTCTCTCTCATTATTTCAAAGAGTTCTTGGTTCTGCATTCCGGGGGCGCATCCCTCCATGCATCTCCCGCAGAGGGTGCAATACTTAAAGACGTACTCCATCATTTCACTTAATTCAGTAGCTGATGTTTTCCTTGAACCAAATAATAAAGGAAAAAAACCTTTCTCCCTGTTCACAAGCCTTCTGAGGGATTTAACTTTCCATGCAGGCACACATTTGGGGTTTAACGTGCACTTGTAAATGGGGCAGGCTTCCGCGCAGGTGGCGCAGCCTATGCAGTTGTCAAGTTCAACCGCTTGGAACCTGTTTAAGCCTTGGACAGAGACCTTAAAGAACTTCTCCTGCAAATCAAACACCATAGATAGATTTCCTTAGCCCCCTATAAGCTCTGACGATAAAGAAAGTTAAAAAATGCGAAAACTTGCTGTAGGGAACATAGGCCATGAAAATTGAAGTTAAGAAAAAGTAGGGTTCACTGTAGACGGCTTCCCAAGTCATTGAAAGGTATCCTAACACAGCTATGATTAACAGAAACGGAATGGCTAAGAAATCACCTAGGCCAGATATTTCCTTAACCTTAGACAATAAAAACTTTCTCGCATACATAATGGAAAGAGAGATCGTGAGAACTGCCAGGAGAACGTCTTTTAGGAGGCCAAAATAAAGGTTTTTAAGCGAAGTTCCCATAAATCCGCTGAAAAAAGAGTCAGTAGAAGAAATGAAGCCTAAAATTTCGAGGTATTTGATAAGATAGAGAGGGAACAAAAAGAAAAATGCAAGGTGCATTGACAAGCCGATCAAGTAGAAAATTGGATCTAGTTGGGCTGAATACTCCTTCATAGGTAGCAAATCAATGGTTAATGCTTCTAAAATGGTCTTCTTAGGGTTTTTAACCCTAGGGAAAACGTTCTCCGCCTTTGCAAACCTACTCCACTTTAGGTACCTCAAGAGCCAACCTAGAGAAAAAACTGTGAGGGAGAAAAAGAAAGTGCCGTTGAGCCAGAAGCCTGGGTTTTCCATTTAAATCAAACCTCTCCGCCCCACGTGCTTACCAATAATGTTTTAAAATTATTATTTTTAATCTAAAAACTTTACTTTCACTCTTGC
>JAOZGF010000214.1 GCA_027491845.1 Thermoproteota archaeon
ATTTTCAGGTATTTGTCCATTTCCCCAGAAATTGGGTTAGGCAGGTAGACGAAGCTTACGTTTGTCCAATTAGAAACGATTTCGTCAACCTTGTTTGCAAGAATATATATTGACGAGTAATTTTTTAAAATCCCTTGTCTCCCCTGAATCCCGTTAGGACTTAAGGTTATTGTCATTTCCACATTACATTTTCTCCGGCTTGTTACGTCTATGAAGACACTTGCAGAAATGTAAGGCCCTCCTTCTTCACATTTAACATGCAACAGGAAAGCTTGAAAAAGGATTACCATGAAAAACAAAAGTTTTATTTTGCTGAGGGTTTTCTTCATTGGAACTCAACCAAGGGAAAGTAATACAAACTCCTAGGCCTTTAAAAACATGTTGACTAAAATAAGGAAAAATTTTTTTAAATTCTCAAACCAATTTATCGAGGCAGTTTACGACATAAAACTAATTGAAAACTAATCCATCAAAACACTTTTCTCCCTTAAAATCTCTTTAACCTTGTAAACAGACCTATATATCTCGGACAAACTGTTTGTTCCAGTGCACACTAGCTTACCTGAGCTAAACAACAAAAGCACAGATGACGGATAGTCAAGCTTAAAAATGAGGCCTGGAAACTGTTCTGGCTCATATATCGCGTTACCCAATGTCTGAATCGCCTTCTCCAAGTTTATTTTTTTCTTTATATCGGCTGATGCAACTATGTTTTCAACTTTAATTGTCGGCTTATTTTTCACATTGATACCTATCTTTTCGAACTCCTTCAAAACCCTATCTAATGCCTTCCTAACAGACTCTTCTGATTTCGTCCCAGTGCAAACGAGTTTTCCAGAGCTGAAAATCAGAAAAGCTGCACTTGGCTTTTTCAACCTATAAACAAGCCCAGGAAACTGTTCTGGTTCATAAATGACTTTTTGAAGCTTTTCAGCTATAAGATTTAAATCCAACTTGGTGTTTAACGTGATGGATGCAACAACATTCTGAACTTTGATTTCTATTTCTTCAGACAATAAACCACCTACATCGATAGTTTTGATGGTGATATAAAAATTGTGGAGAATTTAAAGAAAAACCACTGTTGTCAAAGAAAGCCACAGTGGCTCCCTATTAAATCCTTTTTGAAAGAAAAAGATAGGTGAAAGGATTGATGGGAAAGGCGTTGTACTGGACACATGGAAAACGTTTGCCTAATCATTGTTCAACTCACATTAGGAGCTCTGTCTAAAATCCCTGCTGGAAAGCCCATGCAAGTTACTTAACCACTTAAGTTTAGAGAAAAACCATAGAAATGTTCTGCAAAACGTTTTTACCGAAAATTTTTAGTATGATGAAAGGATGAGTTTATGTAGTTAGATAACCTAAAGTTTTAATAAAAAAGGTACAAAGTGTGTAAGATTAACAACTTAAACAAACTTTCATTACACTTCAAGTGATCAAGTTGCCTGTCTTTAAGTATTCATTAAAACAATACGATAAAAGTAAGATGGCGAGAGCCAGTGGAAGAGACTTGGACGTCTCTTTCAAAAAATCTGTAGAGGTCTGCAACGCAATAAGGGGAATGAATGTGGAAAAGGCAAAGCTTCTACTGGAAAAAGTAATAAAAAAAGAAATACCGATTCCCTTCAAAAAATTCAAAAGAAACGTTGGACATAGAAAACAACTCAACGGTTGGAAACAAGGCAAATACCCTGTTAAAGCTGCAAGATATATTTTGAAAGTTATAGAGAACGCTGAATCAAACGCTGAGGAACTGGGTCTGGACATAGATAGACTATGGATAAAGCATGCATGTGCACAGAAAGGTCCAAAACTGAGAAGAATATTTTACAGGGCAATGGGAAGAAGCACGCCTAAAATAAAGCAACTTGTACATGTCGAAATAGTTCTAGAGGAGAAATAGGAGGGATCAAGAATTTCCATTGTAAGGAGCTTCATACAGGACGGCGTACTTAAAGCGTTTGTGGATGAGTATCTTTCTAAAACACTTGCGAGGGCTGGTTATGAGGGCGTAAAACTGATAAAAACCCCATTGGGGGTTAGGGTTATTATTAGGGCTGAAAGAGTAGGTATGGTTATTGGTAGACATGGGAGAGGGATAAAAGAGTTAACAAACGTGTTATCAACAAAATTTCAACTTGAAAACCCGCAGATAGAGGCAATAGAGCTTGACACACCAGAGGCATCAGCTAAAATTATGGCTAATAAGGTAGCTAGTGCAATTGCACGTGGAGTAAATTACAGGAGGGCTGCACATGTTGCGCTAAGGAGGATAATGGCTACAAACGCAAAAGGAGGGGAAATAATTGTTTCAGGTAAACTTATAAGTAGGAGGGCTAAGGTAGCGAGGTTTAGGGAAGGAATCCTCTGCAAGAGCGGGTCTGATAAAGAGAAATACATGGATGTAGGCATAGCTCAAGTAACATTGAAGACAGGGGTTATAGGTGTTAAGGTAAGCATATTTAAACCTGGAGAAATGTTAGGGGACTCTTTCATTATCGATGAAGAAGTAATAAGCCGAAAGAAAAGGGAAA
>JAOZGF010000237.1 GCA_027491845.1 Thermoproteota archaeon
AACAACTTGCTTGACGAAAAAACCACAGACATGGAAGGAAAAGTTGTTTTCACGTTTTTAGCCCCTGAACCTGGTGGTTACCGATTCACGTTGTCAGCCGCTGAAGGCATGGGTTCATGTTATGAAGCCCCTGAAAACGTCCAGGTTGAAACATTGGTTTTAGCCCAGACAAACCTTCTGGTTCAAGTGAGGCCTGAAACAGTTTTTTGCGGGGAGGAAACAACGATAACCGTTTTGCTTCAAACAGTAAATGGCTTACCAGTTGAAGGCAAACCTGTCTCGGTTAAGGTTAACGGCGAAGAAATAACTGTCCTCACTACAGACTTTTCAGGCGCATCCTCCACATCTTACGTTCCAGGGGGTTCAGGTGAACATGTGGTCACTGCAAGCTTTCCTGGAGACAGGTTTTACCTTCCATCCAGCGGTCAAGGAGAACTTACTGTTGAGAAGAGGCCTGTTGAAGTTTCAGTTGTCCTCAGCCCTAACCAGATCGTGTTTAGTGAGGAAACAAGTGTTTTGATCCATGTTAGCTCGAACAGTGAGCCAGTAGCAGGAATTAGTGTTTCGGTGGAAGCGAATGGCTTAGAGATAGCAGGGGGCCTAACCGATTTAAACGGTTTCTTGGAGGTCTCTTTCAAGCCAAATGCAGCTGGAACGTATTCCATTGTCGCTAGGGCTGCTGGGAACGACTGTTATGAAGGGGGAACAGGGGAAGCTGTTCTTGAGGTGAGAAGGCAAGCGACGCACGTTGAACTCACAGTGAACCCTGCTGAATCCTATTGCGGGGAAGAGGTTGAAATAATAGGTGTTTTAACAGGTGAGTTCGACGGGGGCTTGGCAGGAAAAGAACTTGTTTTCAGGGTTGACGGAGAAGTTTTCACTGCTTCAACGAACCAGGGTGGTGAGGCAAAAATAAGTTATTCGGCTGAATCAGCAGGTGAACACCTTGTTACTGCAAGTTTCCTTGGAGATGAAAATTTTGAGGGTTCAACGGCTGAGGCAAGCTTCAAAGTTCTTAAAAAGGATGTCTCCGTCACCGTAACCGTTTCACCGTCAACCACAGTGTTCGGAAAAAACGTTTTAATCAACGTACATGTGTTGGCTGGTGGACCTGTTGTCGGGATAAATGTGAGGGTTTACGTTAATGAAGGTGAAGTGGCTGTCGGGACAACAGGCTTGAACGGTGGATACAGTTGCGTTTTTACACCTGAAAGCCCCGGGGAATACGTGGTTGAAGCAATCACAGATGAAAATGAGTGTTTCATGGGTGGAAGCGGTTCGTCAAGGTTCAAGGCAGAGCAACGGGCTTCAACCTTGGAGGTCACAGTAAATCCGTCGGTTGCTTCATGCGGTGAAACAATTAACATTGGCTTAGGGCTCTTTGATGAAGATGGTGAGGCAATAGCCTCCTCACCAGTTCAAGTTCAGGTTGACGGGGAAACATACAGTGTTGTAACGGACTTGAACGGTAGGGCTGAAGTAGACTTCACACCCCGGTCAAGCGGGATCTACATTGTGGAGGCCTCATTCAACGGAAACGATTACTATGCCCCGGCATCGGATCAATCCAGTTTCACCGTTGAAAAAACAGAGACCGAATCAGTTGTCACTGTTTCACAGGACCATGTTAAGGTAGGTGAACCTGTTGAGATAACTTTAACCGTAACCGCTAGAGGCAGGCCTGTTTCAGGTTTAACCGCCCAAATAATGGTTGACGGAGAGATTGTTAAGGAGGATGTTGTGGTTGACGGTGTCCTGAAGACAAGTTATGTCCCTGGCAGGGTAGGCAGCCACATTGTTCAGGGCAGGGTGATTGAGAACCAATGCTTCAAGGCTTCCCACGCTTCAACTTCCTTCATCGCCCTCAAGAGACAGACGGGTTTAACCGTTACTGTTCATCCAAAGGAGGTTCACTGCTGGGAACCTGTTGAGGTCGCTGTTTTTCTCTTTGACGAGGATGGTGGAGGGATAAGCGGAGGAATTGTTAAGTTAAGGATGGACGGAGTGAAACTCCAAGTCGTAACAGGTCCTGATGGAGCAGCTAAAACAACCTATACGCCGACAAGAGCAGGTGTTTACATTGTTGAAGCCTCATACGGAGGCAACGAAAAAAATAATCCAATGTCTGCCAGGGAAAGGTTTAAGGTTGTGAAACTTCAGCCGAAGATCCTGTTAAGCATTAACCCGTCCAGAGTGAAGGCAGGTGAACCTGTTGAGGTTATTGTTAACCTTGAGGTTGAGGGAAACCCCCGGTTCAACTGGGAAGTATCTGTTTACCTTGACAAAAAACCTTTTTCCAAGGGGTTTGTAGGGGTTAATCGTAGTTACAGCTTTCAAGTTGAGGCTGAAGGGAAAGGGTTACATGTTGTAACGGTTCAGTTGGAGGAGTCTGAATGTTTTGAGGGGGCTGTTGAAACAGGTTTCTTTAACGTTGTTTCAGGGGGAGGAGGTGCAACTACGGGAAATAGAAGCAAGCGTCTAACAGGGTGTCAGGGTATTGAGGGCATTAGTGAAGAACTTTACTTGATTAACGTATCTGTTAAGGCAAACAAGAAGGTTTACGCTGGCTTTGAACCAGCCCTATTAACCTTAAACGCGACCCTGAACGGTGAATGGAACTATGAAGCAAACGTGTCCCTCCATGTTAACGGTAGCAGGATAAAGATTTTCAGGTCTCCTGGAAAAATAACTTGGAAGGAAAAAAATTATTCCTGCATGTACTTCTCCCTTTATTTTCCAAATTCAACGTCTTCCTGCTATGTTGCCAATGCAACAGCTTTTTTCAGGGGTTTAAGTGCTAAGGACAGTGAAGAATTCATTTATCTGTCTTTGAACGCTGCCGAGGGTGGAGTTAAGCGGGAGAGAGTGGGTGGAGAAGGAAAATGGGAGGAAAGTTGTCAGGGTGGTTTGCAAGGAGAAGGTTTCCCGTTTAATCCTCTTGGAAACAAACCCTTAATTGTTTTCTTCCTTGGATTGTTGCTCTTTTTACTTGTTTTAGCCAGAAGGAGGCAGAGTAAAAAGTCTAAGGATATGGTAACCTACGATAAAGCGTTTAGGGAGGTGTGATTATGGAGGATTTCCTTCAGAAAACCCTTTCTTTGCTTTTTGTTTTCCTCTTGGTTTTCCAGGGTCCGCGGGCCGTTAGTGAAAGGTCGGTCACCGAACTACATTTACTTGAAAGGAAAATTGTTTACATGGTTAATTCAACGGCTGTGAGGGTCGTTGAAGTCAAGGCACTAGGCGAAGTAACCATTGAAACATGTTTGAAACCGTCTAAGAACCTTAACTTCGCGGAGACAGGGGAGAGATACGTTAACAAGGGACGCTACGGCGAAATATCCTTTGTTTTAGGCAAGGAGAATGTTAAGCCGCCGGTGAACATAAGGGTTAACGCTAGCCCTACTTTTTTCGAGGCGAGAAAGGAGGCTGTGCAGGAGCTCTACATTGAGGTGACCTTGGAGAAGAAGTGTTCTTTCACCGTTGAAATATCTTATCCGCTTGGTGTTTATGGGAGAATACTTAGGGACACCGCCTTACCTGAAATGAAGTTCGTAGGGCATGGATACGGTTGGGAAATTGGAGAGGCAAGGAAGGGTGAGACCTATAGGTTTTACGTTGCCGTGAAGGTGAAGACGTACATGGCCCCATGTGAAAAACTTGTTCCAAAGGTAACGGTTAAGGTGGGTGAACCAAAGGTTGAAACAAGGCCCTACCTGGCGAGAACTCCAACGCCAACCCCGAAAGCCTGTGAGACCTATAGGGTTGAAGGCATTTCCTTCTCTTCAACCAACAAGTTGCTGGTTTACCGTGAAACGGAGACATTATATGTTCTTGACGGAATAACGGTTTTCGGCAAGACAGTTTACCAAGAGAAGCGGGAAGTCAGGGAGCTTGTAAGGAAAGTTAGGGATGAAGTGAGGCAAATTGAGGAGGAAACAAGTTTCCCCGCTGAAATTGAGGAGGAGCTAAATAAGTCCATTACGTACGTCCAGTTTAGGTTGACAATGATTGACCTTAAAAGGAAGTTGGAGGACTTGGAGGAAACCGTGGAGGAAGGAAGTTTGAAGGAGGCTTTAAGGAAGGCTGGTGAAATAGAGAAAGTCGTTGCTTTCCTTAGACCCTACATTTCCTTTATAAGGGAGAAAGCAAAAGAAATCGTTGAGAGCCTTGAAAAGAAAGAGGAGGAAGAACAAAAGGGGCACTTAGTAGAGAAAAGTAAGAGGTTTGTGCAGGAAATAAATGAACTGGTTAATGAGGTGAAACAGGCTGAAAACGATGGGTTAAACGTTGAAGATGTTTGGGAAAAAATAAATTGGCTTGAGGCAGGGATAAACAATTCATTCAATGTTTCGGTTGAGGA
>JAOZGF010000254.1 GCA_027491845.1 Thermoproteota archaeon
AGTCAGGAGCAGAAGAAGCGGTCTAATTTTTTTTCCTTCCCTAACGAATTCAAGTAATGGAGCGTAAAAGATCGAGCCCTTATATTTTTCAAGGTACTTCAACATGAATTTCTGGAAGGAAATAACGGTTTTCAGCGTGATTTTAAATATTTCAAACGGCAACATGTTTGTTCCCCGCTATTTCTGTTAGTTTTAGAAGCATTAACTAGTTTTTCTTTTAAGGGATTCAATTAACTTCAACGCATTTTTTAATTCTTCTAACTCAGCTTTCCTCTCAATCCTCTTTGCGAAGAAAAGCGATCCTTCATAGAGTATGACGAAGGGTATGAATAAGATGAACATTGTAAGAGGGGTTGGATCAGGTGTTATGATCGCTGCAAAAACAAGTACGGCTACATATATAGCTGCTCTGTTTTTCTTCAGAGTCTCCGTGCCCATTATACCCATTTTAACCAGTAAAACAATAATGACGGGGAAAATGAAAAAGACGCCTGAACCGATTGAAGCTAGAAATACGAATGAAAAGAAGCTAGAAACCGAAAGGAATGGTGAAACTTCCGCCGCCTCAATGAGTTGAAGGATTATTTTGAAAGTCAAAGGAAGTATTAAAAAATAATTGTAGGCTATTCCAAGTAAGAAGAGTATCCCTGAAACTATAAGGTACGGAAAAATTGCTTTTCTTTCATGTGGGTATAGGGCTGGATTGATGAACGCATAGGTTTCATAAATGATTACAGGAGAAGACAGAATTATACCGATACTCAGTGCAACCACGAAATACATGAGAACTATATCCATTACGTTTGGAGCAATTAATTCACCCTCTTTTGGAAGGAGGTCTGCTTCAATTTTTTTTATAATAACCGAGATCATAGGGTTATAGGATGAGTTGAAACTGAAGAAGTCAAGGGGATTTGAAGGTATAAGTGAGGCTACTGAAGAACATATGGCTATGGAGTAAAGAACCACCTTTGTTCTATGAGCTAGCTCGGTTAAATGATCCCAGAAGGGTTGTTCAGCCAAAAAATTTTTCCTCTTACAAGCCCTAACTAGAACTTATGCTATCCCTTTTTCCTTTGCTTTTAAAGCAATTTCTTTAGCTATTTCTTCAATTGATTTTCCTTCTGTCTCGATTCCAAGTTTTTCAGCTGTTTCAAGCAGGGTTTTCTCCATTTCCTCCTTTTCCTCCTTTTCATTCTTCTTCGTTGTTTCTTTTTCTGTTATGATGCCTGCACTAGCTGCTCTGTATTCATGTATGGCTTTCCCTAAGGCTCTAGCTAGTTCAGGAAGTTTCTTTGGCCCGAAGATTAAAAGCACGACTATTAATATAGCTGCAATTTCCCATGGTCCAAGGCCGAACATTTTTTCATCACCTTCTACATAACTAACCACAAATAGATAGTCTCTACAATCTTTTTTTAAAAATGTATGTTTTCACAAACCTTTGATGGCTTTAGATAAACCCCAGAAAATCAGGTGCCTCTGATTTCTTTAAGTAAAAGTTGTTTTCTCTTGTTAGCTTTCAAGGAAACTTCTTTAAACATGTTTTCTCCGTTTGAATCTATTGCAACAACTAATGGACCAAAATTTTTAACTTCCAGAACCCAGAGGGCCTCAGGCATGCCTAGGTCAAGCCAATAAACGTTCTTCACCTTAGAAACCGATTTGGCAGCAGTAACTGCAACCCCCCCTGTGTATGCACAATATACTGCTCCAAATTCCCTACAAGCTTCAGCGGTCCTGTCCCCCATACCCCCTTTCCCTATGATCATCCTTACACCTAGGTTTTTTATTACGTCTGCCTCAAACCTTTCCATTCTAGTTGAGGTTGTGGGGCCTGCCGCTACAATAATCCAACTATTTTTCTTTTTCCTAACAATCGGTCCACAGTGAAACAACGCAAGGCCACGTGTTTCGATAGGTAATTTCCTTTCATTCTTAATGTATTCGATGAATCGTTTGTGTGCTTGATCTCTAGCCGTAAAAATTGTTCCGGAAACGTAGATGATGTCTCCACACTTTAATTTCCTTATTTCTTCTTCCTTTAATGGAGTAAATAAGTTCAATTCACCTTACCTCTAACTATTCTAGCCCGCTGAAAATTGATTCTCTCCTTAAATCCATAAAGAGTTGACGGGATCCCCCTAGTTTAAGATAAATTTTCTTTTCTTGTTTGATTTTCCCTATAGCCTCCGCAGCCAACCCTCTTTTTCTAAGAATAGAAAGAACCTCTAACTCATGCTTGGTTGATATTATGAATCCTATGGCAGGGTAAGTGAGAACCCAGTCATCTAATTCAACATTTGGCGGCCTCGGAATACTGTCAAGACCTATTTCAGCCCCTTTCCTGCTGGATTCGCAAAGCATTGTAATGGAACCGATAATTCCTGGGCCACTAATATCTTTTACAGAGCTCACAAGATCTTTTTCAATTAAAGTGGTGATAGATCCTAATTTTCTTTTAATTGTTGAAGTGCGCGCAGAACTAACTGAATCGAAGGCTTTTATCCATTGTTTTGAAGAAAATTTTCCTTCTAAGTCTATAGCCATGATTAAACTGTCTTGTGCCTGCGCTCCAGTACTAGAAATCGTTTTTTTGGCTAACCCTATTACTGCACCATCCACAGCATTATAAGAAGTGTCTGGATGCGTATGTCCTTTTAGAATCTTTAATCCATACTTCTTTACTCCTTCTTTAATGCCCCTAGCAATTTTTTCCCTTATTTCTTCCGAACTTGAAGAAATTATGTTCACTAGGCCAACGGGCACTCCTCCCCGCGCAATTACGTCATTTACGTTAACCAACACAGTAAGGAATCCTGCCAACTTAGGGTTCCTGTTTACTATTGGTTCAATTATGCCATCACATGAAACAACGATTTTTAGGGAACCCTGATCAATAACTCCAGCATCTTCAAACTTGTCGTCTTCAAAAATTGTGAGAATAGTTTTTAAGCAGGACTTCCGCGTTAAACCCCTAAAACTCCTTATTTTCTCGATTAATGCTGAAAGATAAGATGAATTGTCATTGGAGCTCCTGCGGATGAACATTGTTTGAACAACCTTCCTCAAGTTAGAATTGTTAAGGCTTTTAACTTAATAAGCAAAAAACCTTAAAGCGAAGCTGAATTATTTTGTTTTCCCCATGATTGTCTCTAACGGGACACCTTTAAGTGCAAGAAAGAGGATTATTAATTCCAAGGGAACCATTATCGCCATCCTAGGCAGGATGAAAGTAAGCCCTATTAAATAAGTTGGTGTAAAGCCTGTTAACGTTGTTATTGCAGGTGCAAGTAAGAACCCGGGTATCGTGAGTAGGGCTCCTAACCACTTGTGCTTCGGAATTAGTGGGACAACTAGGCCTACTAGAAAACCTGCTAATCCAAAGGAGGGTATATCTACGAAGGGATATTTTGCAGGTATCCCTGCCAGGATGCCTGTGATTATCCCTCCAATTGGACCTGAATATGCCGCTCCAATAACCATGAATATCCCCCTTAGATCAATTACGAATGGGCCGCCTATGGGGATGGCGAGTTGCGAGGCCCTCGCCACGAAAGCTAAGGCCCCGAAAATTATGGATATAGCTAGTTGTTTAGTGTTCATGACTGGCTTCATCGTTTCAACCTCAATCATATGAGAGTTATTTCTCCATTATTTGTAATCATTTAAATTTTTTTTGATTACAAACAACATCGTAATAGAATTAAGAAAGGTTAAGAAGAGACTTCATGGAGGAGTTTCCTGTGAGCGAAGCTATTACTGTAAGGCTCCCGAAGAGATGCATATATCTCCTAGATAAAATGATTGAAGCAGGGATCTTTAACTCTCGAAGTGAGGCTGTAAGGTTTATTGTAAGGATGGCTTTTGTGGAGGGGATACATAAGAAACTTCTTCCGGAAGACATGCAGGATTAACTTTCTTTATTTTCTTTAATTTTAAGGAGATAGGGTAGATGAAGGTGTAAAACTTTTTCTTTGTCCAAAAAAATATATTTCTCTCTAAATAGAGAGGGAATATTTATTTTGTATATGCCTTTCTCTAGGATTTTAATACCAATTTGGCTTTCTAAGTTTTTCTCTGTTTTTTCTAATGACTTTTTTCTTTTCAAGATTTCTTCCGTGGTCTTTTCAAGGGTTTTCCTTATTAAAATGGTTTTTCTAAGGATTTCAATACCATTGTCATCGCATTGTAAAAGTTTCCTTGAACCACAGACGCCGCACTTCCCTTTCACTTCTTTATTTTGGCTTAAAATTAGGGATAAACACCTCAAACATAGGTAGGGCAATTTAAATCAGCCTTTCTTTTCTATGGAGAGTGTTAGGATGCCTTCTTCTTTGTTTAGTTGTTTGAACAAGTTAGATGGAACTATAATCATTGGTGAATCCTTTTTCTTTGAGATAACCTTTAACAGTTTTTTCCGGTTATTACCTATGTTAAATGATAAAATCTCGAACCCATAGAATCCATTTAGGTTGATTTCCTTCATTGTGTCTTTGATGAGTTGTGCTTGTTCCTTCGGTGTTAGTTGCTTTTCCAGAATAACGATGTTGTGTCTTTTTAGTCTATCTAAAATATATTTAACCTTAATTTCCTGAGGTAACTTGGAAATGTAATCACTTTGAATTATTTGGAGCTTGATAACCATTCCCTCTTCCTCCTTTTTATACGAGGTTAAGTATTTCAGAATATAGTGAACTTATGTTTATTCCCTTTAAGGCGCTTACTGGAACTACTCTATATTGCGGGAACGCTTCATTTATCTTTTCAGGTTCGGAGCCTTCTAGGTCGATTTTGTTTGCTACAATTAAAAATGGAATTTTTCTTGCTTCAAGGTTTCCCAGCAACATCAGATTAACTTGTGTGTATGGGTCTTCCGAAGAATCAAAGACAACTAGGGCTATATCAACTAGGTTTAGAAACCTTATTGCCCCAATAACGCCTATTGCAGCTTCTTTCGCTCTTTTCAGGGACTCCTCACGGGTTAAGCCATATTTCATGAATTCCCTGTAGTCTATTTTCGAGGTGATCCCTGGCATGTCGAGGAGATGGAACCACATTCTTTTGCCGTTATGTTCGATTTTTATGGATTCTTTCCTATTTACTTTTCTTGTTTCATGCGGTACTTCTGAGACACGTCCAAGTTCAACGCCAATCCAATCCTTACATATTCTGTTTGCCAGAGTTGTTTTTCCGGTGTTGGGAGGCCCGTAAAGAGCTAAGTTAAGGTTCTTTCTTTTTTTAAAGAGGCCTCTTATTTTTTCCATTATGTTCATTATCATCACTATTTCATTTTTAGCTTTTTTTCCCTTTGAAAAACCTATTGATTGGTATTTCTTTTGAATTACAGCTTTTTGGAGATTGTGAAGACAGGAGACAATGAATTGGGAGATAAAATTTAAATATTCATTTTTCCATTATACCTTCTGACTTTACAATGACAATTCAGTTTTTCCTGAATTGGATTTAGGGGGAAAGAAACATAGGTTACTGAAACCTTCGAGATTGCGGTTACGTACAAGTTAGCACTTCACTCCTCTTGTTACTTTGTTTTCAGGCGCCTGTCAGTGTTCTTTCTTCGTTTGTTTCTAAGCTTGTTAGTTGACTTAGGTGCCATGGCAATTTAATGCTCCAAATTTTTTTGTACCTATGTTTCCCCCCTTCTATTTCTCTTTAATTTTTAAGTTAACAAACAAGATTCTCAACTTTGCTTATCAAGAGGTTTTGATCCATGAATGTGCTAAAGATTTTTGAAGATGTATGTTTTAATCTGTTGAAATATTCTGTCACAGTTCTTCCCCGCGATGTCGAAATGGCTATAAGAAATGCATACGAAAAAGAAAAAGAAAGTTTGGCGAAGAACCAGTTGAAATCTATACTTGACAATGTTGCTTTAGCTAGAGAAGAGAGCTTCCCAATTTGCCAGGACACCGGGTTGATTTTTTTTATATTAGAAGTTGGTGAAGATTTTCCTGTTAAAAAAGGGTTAATAAACGCTGTAAGGAAATGCGTGGCTGTAGCAACCGAGAAGATTCCGTTGAGACCGAATGCAGTAGAGATTTTTGGGGGTAATACAGGAAATAATGTCGGTTTAAACGTTCCTTGGATTGAATGGAAGTGTGTGGAAGGAGAGAAGTTAAAAGTCACTGTTTTTCCTAAGGGAGGGGGTTCAACAAATGTTTCAAGGCTTGGGATGATAAGCCCTGCCGAGGGACTGGCTGGAATTAAAAGGTTTGTTGTTGAGTGTGTTACGGAAGCTGGGGCTAGAGGCTGTCCTCCCTATTTTTTGGGTATCGGTATAGGTGGAGGGGAGGACATTGCACTTGAATTAGGAAAAAAAGCCTTGTTACAGCCTATTGGAAAAAGAAATAATGATTTTAAAGCAGCTGCCTTGGAAAAGGAGCTCCTTGAATTGGTGAATAAACTTGAAATTGGAGTAATGGGGTTAGGGTCAGGGCCAACAGTATTGGACGTTCACGTTTGTTTAGCTGCAAGACACCCTGCTTCCTTTCCTGTTGGAGTTGTCTTTAGTTGCTGGGCTCTGAGGTATTCTGCCGCTGAAATCAGTAGAAATGGTGATGTGAGGTACTTAACACATGAATTTTCTCCCTAAACCTGAGTTTATTGATTTCGACTTAGTTTGCGTAGGTGAGGTTTTAAGGGAAATACGAAGGGTTAAAGGGAAAACTGTCACAGATTTCAGTTGTCTCAAGGACTTTAGCGGCAGAATAATTTCAATCGGTGACTACGTTTTTCTTAGAATGATCAATGAAAATATTAAGCCAGACATAGCTATTATAGACATGAAGATTGAAAGGAAACCAGTAAATCTTTCTATTCCACCTGAATATTTTGTTTTGAAGGCTGAGAATCCGCCAGGCAGAATAAGTAAGGATGCATGGAACACCATTTTGAAGGGTTTTAAGCTTTCGGAAAATAGGAAGGTTTGCATAGTGATTGACGGGGAGGAAGACCTTTTAGGTTATACTGTAGCAATATTCTCTAAAGCGGGAGACGTTGCCGTGTATGGCGACCCATTTAGGAAGGTTAGTGTTGTTGTTAAGATAACATCTAATGTGAAGGCTAAGGCGGCGGAGACACTGTCAAAGTTTAAAGTTGAAATAGGTTAATACAAGTAAATAGGACAAACTAAAGTTTGCTTAAATACATGAAAGGAAGGTGGTTGAGATCATTGTTGAAGTTGAGAAGTTGGAAGATTTAATAAAAGTCTCCCTTGCAAATAGAAAGCAGTATATTCCTCCAGTTGGATTATTTGGACACTTTTTCTTTCGAGACAAACACTTTTACATTGTTATTGATGATCCCGTTTTACCTGAGGAAGACTTTACCGTCCTTGTTTACAAATCAGATAAAAAACCTGAAGGAAATTTCATAAAGTACACGATCAGGACAGGGGGAGGCAAAACTTATTTTACCAACACTTTTAACGGGACTGATCCTGTTATCCCAATTGTTGAACTTGCAGACGAAACAGTTTTGAAAAAAGAGTTTTGTTCGAAAGAGGATCTAATAAAATTGAAGCTAAGAACGCTTAAAGACATTGCTAGGTCTCTTTACGGCATCGACCCTGTTTTGGCCAGGAACGTCTCTCCATTATTCTGCACAAAGAAAAATGCCTCATATTCTTACTTTGTAAGAATTTTACTTGCTCAAGGCGAGATAACTAAAGTCATAATTTTGTTTAGTGAAGCAACATTCTTAACGAGGTCCTCCATTCTAAAATACGAAGTCCATCCAAGGGAAGAGCTTGTGGAGGTCAATGATCTCTCTGAGGCAAGGGATCCTCGATCACTTTTCCTTCCAGTGGTTAAAATAAGGAAAGGGTTAAACCTACATGAATTGTAACGTTAAAACAGGATCTCCCTGTTTTCCTTTTCCTCCAAGTTTCTTTGCAACATTCCTTCAAGCACCTCAGTTGGAACATCAATTACGCTTATCATCGTTGTTTGACCTTTCATCCCTCTCTCCGACCTCTTTGCCTGAATAAAACCATTTTTATTTAGGTTCTGGATGTACTTCCAAAACTGGACATGTCCCTTCGGAATTTCATCATATTCCTCACAAACTATCTTGTAGGTTTCCTCTGCCTCGCCAGTTGTTATGAAAGACTCCGCACTCCCTTTAAGCCTTCTAGCTATAGCAAGAAGTACAAGTTTTTCGTGTTTTGCCAAATATTGAATGTTTTCTTCTTTTAACTGTGGATGAACTTCTGACTTGGCTTTTCTAACATGTTCCGGCATAATTCTTCCTGTTTTTTCAAGTGAAGCTATGCATCCTGACCTGTAAAGTAAATCTAAAGCATATCTTGCATCCCCTGTCTCTTTAGCTATTTCAGCTATTACATCAAGAACTTCGTCACTTACAACTCCAGGGTAAAAGGCCTCACTGGTTCTCTGCTTTAATATCCCGAATAGTTGCTCGGAAGTATATTTTGAGAGTTTTATTTGGTTGTTCCCCAACGTGCCCTTCACACTTTCATCAAAGTTTTCCTTAAACCTTAAATTTTGAGCTATGAGAATTAACGAAATCCTCTGGGGAGAATTAACTTCTTCGTCAAATATCTTGGCTAAACCATAAATAAAGTCCGTGTTTTCTTCACACCCCATAATTAACTTATCTACCTCGTCTAAGGCTAAGAGCAAATGACATTTGCTTTTCACTAGCGTTGTTTTTAAAATGTTAAGCAATTCTGAGGAAGAAAAGCCTCTTTTTGGAAAACGCTTATTAAACTTTTGCAATATATCTACTAAAATCTGACTGTCACTTCTCTTTATCCTGCAGTTAACGTGAACGTATTTGACCCATAATCCATTGTTCTTACAAATCTCCTCGAAATTTTTCCCGAAACTCTTGGCCAAAGCCGTTTTACCGCTTCCAGGAGGACCCCATAACAATACTTTTTGGGAAAAAATTGCCTTGGAAGAGAAAACTTTTCTGAAATAATTTGTAAGGGTTTTTAATTCGGCATCTCTAAATAGAAGCTTAGATGGAACATAGTCCGGGGATAAAACTTCTTCTCTCTTAAAAATATGGGTGGAAGAAAGTAATTCGTCCCTTATGAGTTCTAGACTCAACTAATTTTTACCTCAAATTTCTTATTTCTTCTCTAAAACATTTCATCTAGCCAAAGAAGTAGGTGAATGAGAAATATTTAAACACAATTTAACCAGAGGGGGGAGGGGGGTAAACTTAAAGTAACCTCCCAATTAAAAAAAATTAAAGAAGAGTTCCTTTAGTCATGAAGTTTCTTTCTTTTTCAGTAATTCCAGTTCTTGAAAGAACTGGATTAAAAGAGAGGCAACCTCATTTTTTTTATTTATAGCATAGGTTTCTGGTGTAGAGTTAAATTTGATTATCCAATCCAGATCAACAAGTTCTGTGAGATGTTTTTTCAGGTCTCGATCCTTTAATCCTGTTGACTTTTTTAAACCATACCTTGTAAATGTTTTTTCCGGGTTTAATGAAAGGATTCTTATAATTTTTATTTTCCCTAAGCTTCCTAAGCCGACCTCTATTTCTTTATCCAGCATTTTTCTCTTCAACCTCGGTAACTTCTTTTAGCAGATTGTAAAGTTTAGATGCTTCAATGCCCTTTAAACCAATTTTGGTTAGAGACTTTATTTCAACGAATCCCCTGTCACACAAGCTTTGAAGTTCTCTTTCAAAATCCTCCTTTTGTTTCACTTTAGCTTCTTCACAAGTCAATTTGTAGGCTAATTTAAACCTGCTAAGCGTGACGTATGGAGTCTTATCCCTCATTAAGGCTTTAACTAAACTGAGAAGGACAAGCTTTTCATGAATCGAAAGCGAAAATATTTCTTCAGAGGTTAGAGGGTAATGAGACCTTTCATAAGCCAGAGAAATATGTTTCATTTCTATTTTACTGGATCCCTCGCTTTCGGCAAGTATTCCTGCGGATAAAAGAAGGTCGAGAGCATACCTAACATCCCCGTTGACAGGGTAGGCAAGTGTTAAGTCAGCGATGTAACCAATTAAATCGTCCGGGAGGACTCCTGGAATGAAGGATTCTTTCCTCCTCTCCTTTAATATGTCTACCAGTTGGTTAAAATCATACTTGGGAAATGAAATCTTGTTTCTTCCAAGCGAGCTAACAGTTGCTGAATCAAGTTTTTGCATGTAGTTTTCCTTTCTTGCAATGAAAACCATGCCGATAAACACATTTCCAAGTTCAGGTTCAAACTCATTAAACCTGGTTATCTCATAAAGGGCCTCTTGGCCTCCTTTTTCAACGAAATAATCAACCTCATCAAAAACAAGTAAAAGGTAGGTTTTTTTATTTTTAAGGTACCTGAATAGATTGGAAAGTATCTCAGATGCACTTAAACTCGAAGAATATATTTCTGGAGCCACTTTTTTCAGTAAATTCCTATAAATAACAACTCTGCTACATTCTCTAAAGAACCTAAGGTTCAAATAAACTGTTTTGAGGTTAACATTAAGCTTTTCAGCTTTTCTTTTGATTTCTTTAAGAAACCTAAGACTACTGCAGGTCTTCCCTGTTCCCACCCCTCCAATTAACTGAATCTTCCTGAGAGGTTGATTATCGACGTCGATGAACACGTCATCAAAAAAAGCATGCATGAGTCTTAATTGGTGTTCACGGTGTGGAAGTTTTTGCGGGACATAAGTAGGTAAAAGTTTTGATTTGTCTTTGAATATAGGTGAAAACATTATGACTTCCTCTTTAAACACTTAAACACTCATTTTTACATGTAAACCTTCCTGCCGAAGGTTATGTATCCCGTGTGACCTATCATCCGAGTTGAAGGCCTAATCCTCTTGGGGTCAGCTAAAATTTCCCTTAAAAATATTTCATAGGTTGAAACATCTATAAAACCCACTTTTTTAAGTGATTCAACAGTTTTAGCAACTTGATTTATTGAGGGTGAAAAAGAAACTAAGAATCTGCCTGGTTTGAGGGCTTTATGGCATTGTTCAACAAATTTCCAAGGAGAATCAATATCAAGGAAAGCTGCATCATAAGTTTCTACTTCTAAACCCTCAGGAAAATCCGTGATCCTTAAATCAACATAATCTAGTAAACCTAACATTTCTAGATTCTTTTTGGCTTCTT
>JAOZGF010000262.1 GCA_027491845.1 Thermoproteota archaeon
AAAAAGGCTTGGTTTAAGGTGGAAAGAGTGAATGAAAGGATAGGGGTGTTTGTTTGCCATTGCGGTCAAAACATCGCCGGGACAGTGGACGTAGGCAGGGTTGTCGAAGAAATCGGGAAGATGGACGTTGTCGTTTATTGCGGTCACTACATATTCATGTGTTCCGACCCAGGTCAAGAGCTGATAAAAAGGAAAATTAAAGAGGAACGCCTAAACGGGATAGTTGTAGCGGCTTGTTCCCCAAGCCTCCACGAACACACTTTCAGGAACGCTGCTGAGTCAGCTGGGTTAAATCCCTACCTCCTTGAAATCGCGAACATAAGGGAGTGGGCGTCCTGGCCTCATCAAAAAAATGGGCTGGAAGCAACGGAAAAAGCCATAGCGATAATAAGGGCAGCTGTTCAAAAGGTTAAAGAAGACGTTTCACTTAAACCTTTAAAGGTCCCTGTTAACAGGAAGGTTATGGTTGTGGGCGGGGGCGTTGCAGGGATACAGGCGGCGCTTGACATGGCTGATGCAGGCATAGAAACAATCCTTGTTGAAAGGGAGCCAAGCATCGGGGGGAGAATGATACAGTTGTCAGAGACGTTTCCAACCCTAGACTGCCCCCAATGCATACTTACACCCAAGATGACCTCTGTCGCTCAGAACCCAAGAATAAGGTTACTAACCTACACTGAAGTAGAAGGAGTCGAAGGCTACCTTGGGAACTTTAAGGTGAAGTTAAGGCATAAGGCGAAATATGTGGACTGGAGCAAATGCACGGGGTGCGGTGAATGCATGGAGAAGTGCCCGACAAGGGTTTCATCCGAGTTTGACAGGGACATATCCAAGAGGAAGGCAGTATACATACCCTTCCCCCAGGCGGTTCCTAACAAGGCTGTAATAGATCCTGATCACTGTTTAAAACTTACAAGGGACAAGTGTGGTTTATGCGAAAAAATTTGTCCCGCCAAGGCAATAAGGTATGACGACAAAGAAAAATTTGAGGAGATTGTTGTTGGAGCAATAATCGTTGCCACGGGTCTTGACATAATGAGGCCTAGCGAGTTCGGAGAGTATGGGTACGGGAAATATCCAGATGTAATCGATGCATTACAATTTGAAAGGATGCTTGCCCCGTCTGGACCAACCAACGGCAAAATAGTTAGGCCTTCAAATGGGGAGACCCCTAAGGAAGTTGTTTTCGTGCAATGCGTCGGCTCCCGTGACCCTGAAAAATGGAAGCCCTATTGTTCAAAGATATGTTGCATGTACACTGCTAAGCAAGCCCTGCTTTACAGGGAGGCCGTCCCAGACGGGCAAGCGTATGTGTTCTACATTGACATTAGGGCTGATGGGAAGGGTTATGAGGAGTTCGTGCATAGGGTTATGGCCGAGGAAAAAATAATCTATATAAGGGGTAAGGTAGGGAAAATCTACGATAACGGTGGGAAACTCAGGGTTCTGGGGGTAGACACCCTCACAGGTAGACAGATTATTGTTGACGCAGACCTAGTTGTTTTAGCTACTGCAGCCATACCGAGCAGAGGCGTTAAAGAGCTAGCTAGAAAGCTTAGAATACAGACAGATGAATTTGGTTGGCTGACGGAAGTACATTTAAAGCTTAAACCGGTTGAAACAGCTACTTCAGGCATATTTATAGCTGGAGCAGCTCAGTACCCAAAGGACATAACCGATTCTGTTTCCCAGGCGAGCGGGGCAGCTTCAAAGGCAATATCCCTATTGTCAGGGGAATTCCTTGAAAAAGAACCTCTGATAGCGCACATAAATAGTGAGGTTTGCATTGGCTGCGGAAACTGCGTTGAAGCCTGCCCATACGGGGCGATAGAAATGAAAGGTAACGTTGCTGAGGTGAATGAAGGGCTGTGTGAAGGATGCGGGGCATGTTACTCTGTTTGTCCTTCAGGCGCTGCCCAGCTTCATAACAATGAAAAAAGCCAGATTTTGGAGATGATTTCAGCCTTAACATGAGGGAATGTGAATGACAGAGGAATTTCAACCTTTAATAATAGGTTTCCTTTGTAGGTGGTGTGCCTCGGCGGCAGCAGACCTGGCTGGAACGACAAGGATCCAATACCCTCCAACCCTAAGGCCAATAAGAGTGAATTGTTCAGGATCAGTTGACCCCATATATGTTTTAAGGGCCTTCCTTGAGGGGGCTGATGGAGTGCTCATAGGCGCATGCCATCCAGGAGACTGCCACTACATCAACGGAAACCTGAAGGTTAGGAGGAGAGTGGCCATAATAAAGGAGGTTATGGAAGCCCTTGGCCTAGAAAAAGAGAGGCTTATGCTGGAATGGATAAGTACTTCAGAGGCAGTGAAGTTCGCTGAGACTGTTAAGAGATTCACTGAAAAACTTAAAAAAATGGGTCCAAGCCCACTGAAAAAGAGCGAGGGTGATGCTGATTAAAACAATTACTAAGACAGTTATTTTAAAATCAAGAGGAAGCCTCACGGAAACAATAAACAGTTTCTTATACCTTTTGCTGGAAAAAAATGCCTTGAAATGGCTGTTGGCCCCTGTTAAAGACGAAAGTGGACTTGTTCATCCAGAGTTATTGTCAAGAGAGGATGATATTAGTAGAATAAATACGATTGCCCCGTTGATACCTGGCGAAAACATGGGGACAACTGTTTCGCTCTTGACGAGGGAAAGCCCGCTTAAAGAAAAGCTTGGAGTAATCTTGAGGCCCTGCGAGTCAAAGGCCCTTGTGGAACTCGCAAAATACAGGCAAATTTCAACGGAAAACCTTTACGTAATCGGTGTGGAATGTTATGGCACATATCACGTGCTTAAGTACAGAGAAATGTTGGAGGAAGGAAGTAATCCGTCAGAGGAAATGTTGAAGTTCTTTTTGGACCGCGGAGGAGACGGTGGATTCAGAAGCTCCTGCCTTGTTTGCCTTACGCCGAAGCCACCCTATTCAGACGTGAACATATGTTACCTTACAAGTTGGAGTGCAGGAGAAGTTGTTTTGGAAATAAAAACTGACAGGGGCCTGGAACTTGTTAAGAAGCTTGGATACGAAGCTAAAAGGAAAGCAACTGAAGGTCTTCTAAGGGAAATACTAGAGGAAAGGAGGAAAGAAAGAGAAAAATTTTTTGCGGACGCTAAAAAGGAACTTAACGGGGTTGACAAGCTTAATGAGTTCTTTGAGGAGTGCATAGGATGTCACAACTGCATGGAAGTATGCCCAATATGTTTCTGTAAGGAGTGTTTCTTTGACTCGGAAAGGTATCCTTACGTGACTAGGAAATACCTTAAGTGGCGGCTTCCTGAGGGAACGGTTCTCCTGCCAAATTCAAAGTTACAGTTCCACATTGGGAGGACTATACACATGGGTTTTTCATGCATACACTGCGGACTGTGTGAACAAGCATGTCCAAAGGAAATTCCGCTTTACAAGTTTTTCGGTTTAACCGCTGAGAGGGTTCAGAAGCTTTTTAACTATCATCCAGGGGAAAACTTGGACGAAAAACCGCCTATTCAGGAATTTAGGGAAGAAGAGTTTCAGGAGGTAGTGGGGTAAACGAGTTGAGAAAAACATTTGTGGCGCCTGATGGTTTGGAGAAGGAGAAACTGGGAAGGCTTCTTAAGTGTGTTTCCTGTGGTAAGTGCCTTGTAGAATGCCCTGTTTACTCTGCAACAAAGGAAACAAGACATCTCCCACTTCCCAAGAGCAGGTTATTCAGGCACATTTTTGAGAGAACCAGGGGAAAGGTTGCGAGGTTGAAAGGCGTCCAGCCAATAGAAGAGTACGTGTTTAAGAGAGCTGTTCCAACGCTTTATGAATGCACACTATGCGGCTCCTGCACAGAGCAATGTAAGTTTGAGGTTAAACCACACGAACTCTGGTATGACTTCAGACACGTGATGAACGCGCTTAACAAAATACCTCCAGCCCTTAAAGAGGCAAGAGAGGCTATTAAGAACGATTATAACCCTTATGGAATGAATAACGAAACAAGGATGGACTGGGTTGACTATCTCGGGTTGGAGGAGGCACCGGTCAAGGAAAAGGCCAAGATAGCTTATTTCGTCGGCTGCACTGAATCGTTTAAGTCAGTGGCTCAAGACATGGCTTATTCAACGGCTCTTATTCTCAACAGTCTTAAGCTAGACTGGACTTTCCTTGGAGTGGAGCAATGGTGTTGCGGGGGCCCGTCATTAATGATAGGTGACGTTGGTACGGCGAAGAAACTGGCTGAACACAATGTAAACCTAATTGAATCAAGGAACGTTGAAGTCCTCGTGGTTACGTGTGCAACATGTTATAGGTTCATTAAGCGGGAGTATGAGGAATTAATTGGGAGGAAACCGAAGTTTAAGGTTATGCATGGTGTTGAGCTTGTTTTAAAGCTGGTTGAAGAAGGGAAGATAAAGCTTAAGCAAGAGGGTGAGGTGATAGGGTACCATGATCCATGTGAGTTGGCGAGACTTGGTGGAGTTATTGAAGAGCCAAGGAAAATTCTAATGCAGTTATCAACAAACTACGTTGAACTAGGTGGAGACCCTGGAAAGGGAACATGCTGTGGTGGAGGGGGTTTCCTGCAAGCTACAAACAATGAGGTGAGGTTGAAGGTAGCCCAAGTGAGGGTGGGTCAAGCCAAACAGAGGGGGGTGGAAGTCCTTGTTTCAGCCTGTCCCTCCTGCAAAATGTCACTTATAGACGGGAAGAGGGAGGCAGGCTTAAACCTGCAGGTAAAGGACATAATGGAGCTCTTGGCTGAAAAACTCAATTTAATTTGAAGTCGTATTGAGCTGTGTATCCATTTATTAACAACCTTTGTTTTAGAACATTTAGAGAATTTAGAAGAATTTAGGAGAATGAAGGAGAAAGATGGATGAAAAAGCAGGCGGCCGAGGCAAAGTACAGGGTGAAGGGAGAGGCGGAGTCAGAGGAAGAGTTAGAGGAAAAATACGTCAGAGTATACATAATGGGGAAGGAATACATGGTTCCAGCTGGGTTAACCATACTTAAGGCGATGGAGTACGCTGGATACAGGTTCATAAGGGGCTGCGGCTGTAGGGCAGGTTTTTGCGGGGCATGTTCAACGATATACAGGTTAAAAAACGATTATAAGTTATACACGGCGCTGGCTTGCCAGACAAGCGTTGAGGACGGGATGTTTCTTGTCCAGCTTCCGTTTACACCTGCAAATAGGTCGAAGTATGATTTAGAGAAGGTAAAGCCAACGGCAAACACTTTACTAGTTTATTACCCAGAACTGGCCAGGTGTGTAAGCTGTAACACATGCACAAAGGCTTGTCCACAGGAAATAGAGGTCATGGATGCTGTGCAGGCAGCGATAAGGGGAGACATAGAGAGGGTGGCTAACTTGACCTTTGACTGTATCCAGTGCGGTCTTTGCTCAATAAGATGCCCTGCAGAGATCCCGCAATACCATGTGTTTCAGATGGCTAGGAGAATTTATGGGAAATACATTGTAAAGAAGGCGAGGCATGTTGAGGAGAGGATAAAGGAGATCAGGGAAGGAAAGTATGATGAAGAAATGGAGGAACTTGTTGCGTCGCCCCCGGAAAAATTGAAGAAGTTATACAAGTCCCTTGGAAGAGTTGAGTGAAGGTGATTTGTTGAGCAGGTTAAAACTAATAAACGGCTACCCTGAGTACATGAGGGAATCCATAGAGCTTGTGAATAAGACTAGGCCAAGGAGACTTAAAGAAACATATAGGCAGTTATCCCTTCCAGAAAGGGAAGAGTTACTGGTTAGGTATCATCCAGACCATAAACCTGGAAGTAAGAGGGCCTTAAGGGTTGGTCCAAACAAGGGAGACCTAGCGCCCCATGAGCTAGCGGACTTGCTTGAAGCCTATCCCCTGATTAACCCTGAAGAAATAGATTTGTCTAAGATAGATTACGATGCTGATGTCTTGATCATTGGGGGCGGTGGAGCAGGCATGGTTTCAGCTTTATGGGCTGTTGAAACAGGCATTGAACCAGAGAAAATACTGCTGGTTACAAAATTAAGACTTGGCGATTCAAACTCCATAATGTCCCAGGGAGGAGTTCAGGCAGCTGATAAGCCCTATGATTCTCCTGTAAGACACTTTTTAGATGCAATGGGAGGAGGCCACTTCACAAATAATCCAGTGCTTGTCAGGGCACTTACCATGGATGCGCCCTTCATGATTAAATGGCTTGAAGAACTAGGCTTAATGTTTGACAAGGAAGAAGACGGTTCCATGGTTGAGATTTGGGGTGGAGGGACAACTGCTCGAAGAATGCATTCGTGCAAGGACTATACTGGAATGGAGATAGTGAGGGTTTTACGTGACGAGGTGAGAAACAGGGGGATAAGCGTCATTGAGTTTACGTCTGCAATAGAGTTGATCATGGATGAAGAGGGCAAAGTCGCTGGATCAGTTCTCTACAACATGGAGAGCTCCCAATACTATGTTGCTAGGGCGAAGGCAACTATCCTTGCAACAGGAGGCTATGGAAGACTGCACATACAGGGTTTCCCTACAACAAACCATTACGGGGCAACTGCAGATGGCCTAGTGCTTGCATACCGTGTTGGGGCAAGATTGGTTGACATAGATTCAGCCCAATACCACCCGACAGGTGCAGCCTATCCAGAACAAATCGTAGGTTTGCTCATAACGGAAAAGGTGAGGGGAATGGGTGCGCTAGTGGTGAATAGGTACGGTGAACAATTTGTTTTCCCGTTAGAACCAAGAGATGTTGAAGCAGCCGCAATAATAAGGGAATGCTGGGAAAGAGACAATGGAGTAATAACCCCCACCGGCATGAGGGGGGTTTGGCTTGACTCACCTATGATAGAGACGTTAAAGGGGGAAGGAACAATAAAAAAGAACCTGCCGGCGATGTACAGGATGTTCAAGAGATTCGGGATAGACATAACCAAAGATCCAATGCTTGTGTTCCCAACACTACACTACCAAAATGGCGGGGTAGCTATAAACGAGAAAGCGGAAACAGAGGTGCCAGGGTTATTCGCGGCAGGGGAAGTTGAAGGAGGAGTGCATGGAAAAAACAGGTTGATGGGGAACTCCATACTAGACTACTTGGTCTTTGGAAGGAGGGCTGGAATAAACGCTGCCAAACATGCTAAAAAAACAAAAATCGGAAAACTCACGTTGCAACATGTGAATAAATATGTTGAAATGCTGGAGAGGGAAGGA
>JAOZGF010000269.1 GCA_027491845.1 Thermoproteota archaeon
TTAAAGAAAATCTTCATATCCCATTTTCATGCAGACCACGTTTATGGTTTACCAGGTCTATTGCAGACAATGAACCTTTTAGGCAGGGAAAAACCGCTGGAAATCTATGGACCAAAAAAAATAGCTGAAGCTGTTGAGAAAATGAACGAGATAAGTGGTTTTAAACCAAATTTTCAAATAAATGTTTTCGAGGTAGATGCAGGGGACATCTTCAACTTCCCAGAATATCAACTCCATTTCTTTGGATTGAAACACTCTGTTCCATGTCTGGGTTTAACGTTAAAGGAGTTTGACAGGCCAGGGAGGTTCAATGTAGAACTAGCCCAAAAACTCGGAATACCAGGATACTTGAGGGCTGAACTAGTGAAAGGAAAAGAAATAACTTTAAATAACGGAAAAAAAGTTAAGCCCAACGAGATAATGGGTCCTCCAAGGAAAGGAAGAAAGATAGTTTACGTGCCTGACACAAGCCCTTTCCAGCAACTTATTTCAGAATGCGCTGATGCAACGGTCTTAATATTTGAGTCAACGTTCATGGAGAAAGACTCTGGTAAAGCAAGGGAAACACTGCATTCAACGGCTAAGGACGCAGCTGAAATAGCCTTAAAGGCCGGCGTAAAACTACTTGTTTTGACCCACATTAGTCCGAGATATGAAAAATCAATAAGGAACGTTTTGGAGGAAGCTAAAACAACCTTTAAAAACACCGTTGTTGCAGAAGATTTCCTTGAAATAGAAGTGCCCCTCTACCCGGATGAAAACTCTGAATTCAGATTTCGTCAACTAGTTTAAGTGGCTTGCCCTCCACTGTTGGCGGGGAAAGCCAGTCAATAACTCTATCTATCTCTTCACTTTCAATTTCAACGTAAATAGACCCTAGAGGGCTTTCATCCCAGTCATCGGTTAACGAAACAGCGCCCACATAGGCAGCCTGCTTGTGTAAGAAAAGAAAGGTTTTGTTTCCATGCCTGTTCCTCTTAAGGGTCTTCCTAACAGCGTCAAGGATTCTTTTCTCCCTAACCCTGTAATACAGGGGCCTAAGAACCGTTGAATCATCACCAACCCCAACCAGGTAAGTTTCATCGCCCTCGAAAACCTTACTAAGTTTTTCAAGGGAAACAATGTTTCTTACTGCGCTTAAAACCTTCTCTTCATCTTCGGTAGGATAAAGCAAAGCTTTCACGGTTATTTTCATGAAACAGACCTCAAGAACAGAACACTCTAAAAAAAGAAAAAGTCCTTATTTAAAGTAAACTAAAATTAACCTATAAACAAGATACGTAAGGGAGCCAGGGGCTGATAAAAACTTGCAGGAAAAGAAGGAGACAAGAAAGCTTGGAAAAGTGATAGAAGAGGCAAAAAAAAGAATAGTGCCAGATAAAGAGGAAACAAGGAAAGTAAACGATTTCGTTCAAACAATACTGAGCAGGATAAAAGAGAAAATAGCTGAAGAAGAACCCATAAAGCCATTGCTCGTTGGATCAATAGCTAAGAACACGTGGATAAGGGGAGACAGGGACATAGACATATTCCTACTTTTCCCGCCTGAAACTAAAAGGGAAGATTTAAAGGCAAAAACCCTTGCCATTGGAAGAAAAATAACAAGAAACGTAATGGAGAGGTTTGCTGAGCACCCGTATGTCAGGATGTTCATAAATGAGTTTCAAGTTGACCTGGTTCCATGTTACAAGGTTAATTCAAGCCTGGAGATAAAGTCTTCAGTTGACAGGACACCATTTCATGTGGAATACGTGAAAAAAAAGACAAATGAAGAAGTGAAAAACGAGATAAGGCTTCTTAAGCAATTCATGAAAGGAATAAACGTGTATGGTGCAGAAGCGAAGGTAGGAGGATTTTCAGGGTACCTATGCGAGCTCCTAATAATCCATGCAGGCTCATTCATAGATCTACTTAGAAAAGCTACAAGATGGAGGAGAAAACAAGTGATAGACATAGAAGGATACTACAGGGGCAAGGATCCGACAAAGATTTTTCAGGAACCACTGATAGTGGTGGATCCCGTCGATCCACTTCGCAATGCTGCAGCAGCTGTAACAACCCAAAAAATGTATGAATTCATTTCAGCATCCAGTTTCTTTCTTGAAAACCCATCAATAAACTTTTTCTTTCCTCCAAAAGAGAAAACGCCAACAACAAATACGGTGATTGACCTCATGAAAAACAGGGAAACATCCTTCATCTTCATAGTTTACAAGTCACATTTCAATGTTTCCCCCGAAATACTCCACCCTCAATTGAAAAAAACAACTGAAGCAATGGCAAAGCTACTTACATCACATGATTTCGAAATTCTAGACAAAACATACTGGACCAATGAGTTAGACACGGCGATATTCATTATTGAACTACAAACAAAGAGAGTTCCCTTAATAAAAAAGCATGTAGGCCCGAAGATAGGAATGAAAAACCAAGAGAATTTCCTAAAAAAATACTTAGTCGAGAAGAGAGAAGAAGTTATTTCAGGGCCCTACATAGAGAATGAAAGGTGGATTGTATGTTTAAAGAGAAAATTTACAGAGGCAACAGAACTCCTAAACCATTACTTAACCCTCGAAAAACAAGAACTAGGGCTTCCTCCCTTAATTAAGAAAGCAGAATCCTTCAAAGTCCTTTTAAATACGGAAATAAAAGAACTCATGGACCAGTTCAACGGGTTCAGGCTCTCACTAACGAGATACCTTAAAAGAAAACCTTCATGGTTGCAATACATTCACGAAAGTAGTTTCTAAACATTGTTCCACGCTACGTTCAAATGTTGTGTAAAAAGGCTGGAGGAAAGGTTAAAACTACTTAGTCATGTTTCATGAACTAAGTTTCATGAATTAAAGCACGACAAGGACGTTAGCTTTCCTCATTATCTCTCTGAAATCTTCAATGTCAAGACCAGATAGCTTCAAACATGTCCTTATGTCTCCTTTCTCTATATGGTATTTTAGTGCCGCCCTTATTTTTGTAGGTTGTTTTTCGATGAACTCCCAGTCAGCCTTTCCACGCCTAATCCTTCTTGCCTCCTCCTCAGCCAACTTGAGGCTATCTAACTTAAGGTTATCCCCTTGCGTTCATTCCAATCATTCAGAGTAAAGGAAAACTGGTTTATTAAAGTTTTTCTACATGTCCAGCGAGATCAAACAATTTAATCCTTAAGGCAAGCTAAAAAAGGGAAAAGAGCAACAAATATCACAGGAAACCACTGATCAAGAAGCAGGAAATTCATTGTCAAAATCCAAAATAATTTAAACAATCCAAGCCCAATTACTTAACAATGCTTTAGCCGTCCGCCACGAAAACAAAGGGAAAAGGTAAGGATTAGATGAAGAACATGACGACGACAGGTATAATATACAGTGAAAAATACCTCCATCATGATACAGGCCCATTCCACCCTGAGTCACCTCAAAGACTTACCCAGGCAATGAGGGCCCTACAAGAAAACAAGTTGGTAAACGAAAAATGCAGAATAATAGAGCCAAGGAAAGCAAGCACGGAAGAAATCAAACTGATACATCGCGAAAACTACATAAACCAAATAAAGAAGATAAGTGAACGAGGAGGAGGACACCTTGATTCAGACACGGTTTTATCTAGGGAGAGCTATGAAGTGGCATTGTTAGCGGCTGGAGGACTGCTAAAGGCATGTGAAAAAATACTGGAGAAAGAAATAGTTAATGCTTTCGCCTTGGTGAGGCCCCCGGGACACCATGCAGGAAGGAATGGGAGAGCGCTCTCAGCAACCTCAACAGGCTTCTGCCTATTCAACAACATAGCCATAGCAGCCCAAAACCTCATCAAAAAACAAGGAATCAAAAAAATCCTGATACTAGACATAGACTGCCACCACGGCAACGGAACACAAGAAATATTCTACAAAACACCCCAAGTACTATTCATAAGCCTACACCAACACCCATACACACTCTACCCTGGAACAGGATACATAGAAGAAATAGGTGAAGGAGAAGGAAAAGGATACAACATAAACATACCGTTACCGCCCCAAACAAGCGACGACACCTACCAAAAATGCATAAACGAAATAGTAACACCAATAACAGAACAATACAAACCACAATTCATACTAGTCTCAGCAGGATACGACGCATACAAGGGAGACCCAATAACAAACATGAACCTAACAACACACACCTACCGACACATTTTCAAACAAACATTAAAACTAGCGGAAAAACACGCAAACAAAAAAATAGCAGTAACACTAGAGGGAGGATACGGAGAAGGCCTCAAAAAAGCACTATGCACAACAATAGCAACACTATCAAGCCAAAAATACGAGGCAAAGGAAGAAAAAACAAAATCCACACAGGCAGTTGCACAAAAAACAACGGAAACAATACAAAAAATAAAAGAAACACTAAAACCATACTGGCAAATCTAAAACAAAACAAGGAAAAAACCACTAAAAAAATTTAAAAAAACTAAAAGCAAATCAATAACAGAGGAAAACAAAAACCAACTAAAAAACAAAAGAGGAAAGAGTGGGGGAGTGGTCGAGTTTGACACTAGCGTTGGGCTAGGCCAATTGTTAGGTTAGAGATGCCTGCCTGGGGTGTTAACAGTTCGCAGGTGGTCGAGGGTTCAAATCCCTCCTCCCCCATTTTGTTTAGTTTTTTTCTCAGTGGTTTTATGAGGTTGTTTGGTTAGCTTTTGGTTTTGTTTTTTATTTTGTTTTTGTTGATTGGTTTTCTGGTGTTTTTCTGGTTTTTTGAGCGTTTTTGGCGGCGTCTTTTCTTTGAGGTCTTTTTCTTTGGCTGTTTTTGTTTTCCAAATTTTTTTAAGAGTTCATGAGGGAGAGTTCTGAGAGGTCTTGTTTTCTTTTGAGGGTGTTAGGCTTAATATGCTTGCACTGGCTCCGCAGGCTCTGGTGAGACTAATTTTATTATTGATGGTCTTGTTAGGAAGTGTTGCAGCGATTTTTTTAGGGTTTTTGAGCTTAAGGATGAGTATGTTTGTTTAAGGGATTTGATTTTGGAGTAAATGTTTTCGTTGCTGGTGATGGTTTGAGGATTAATTTTTTGGAGAACCCTGCCCATGTTAATGATGATTTATGGATTCCTGCTTTGGCTGAGGCTTTTTGTCATGCTTATAATCTTAGGGAGTCTTCTAGGAATATTTTGCAGAAGGCTGTTAAGTTTGTTAAGTCGGATTTGATTGATGAGGTTAAGAGGTTTAGGGCTAGGTCTGAGGGAGAGGGGGCTTAGAGGAGTACTTTGAGCAGGCCTGAGCTTCTTGTTTTCGGGAGGATGGGTAAGGTTTTCAATGTGAGCAAGGGTCTAGGAATTGAGGATTTGATTAATGGAGTAACTGTCTTTGATTTGTCCTGTGTAGGCAGCGTTGAAGACAGGAGGTTTATCGTTGAAGTTCTTATTAACGCCTTATTTGAATTTTAAAAAGGAACAGTTAAAAAGGAACAGGCTGAAAAAGCACTCGAAAATTATTCCTGAGGAAGCTCATAACTATCTGCCTGAGGAGAGACCTCCTGAGCGGAGGAAGATTTACTCCAGGACGAAGACTGTTTTCGCAGAGCTGAGGGAGTACAATGCTTCCTTTATAGCTGTAGACCAGCAGCCTTCCATACTAAGCAACTTCGTCCTTGCAAACACTCCTGCAAAAGTGTTCTTCAGGCTTGAAAGGGATGAAGACGTTGAAATGGTTTATTAAAAAAGATTAATCCCAAAACGAAATATCAGAAGCACTAAAAACCTCAAAACCAACATAAAATATATAAGGAATTAAAAGAAGCAGAACTAATTTAAGAAGAGCGATACTAAGAGACAGGAAACCGGTTAAAACCTACAAACTAAGCATAAGAGAACTAGAAAGAATAATTGACCTAGCCAGACCATGTAAACGAAAAAGAAGGAAAAAGCTTTTTACAGAAAAATAAAATAACCACAAAGAGAAAACAAAAATGTGAAAAACAAAGGAAACCGATAATTAAGTAAAGGTCGTCAATTGTTTGGAGTTACACAGAGAAAAAAATTAGCTGTAAGTTGCACGGAAAACCTATGTTCATTAGCCTGCCAATCGTTTCACTAAGTTATCACCTGTTTGAATGAGTTTTTTAGAAGGGGAGTATGTATTTTGTGTTTTTTCCTTTTCCTTCCTTTATTATGAGGCCTTTTTTCTGCATTTTTCCCAGTATTTTTCTTACTGTGCTTTCTTTGAGTTTCAGTTTTTTTTCGAGTTCCCTTCTTGTTATCTTTCTTTTTTCTAGGAGGTAATTTAGGATTTTTCTTTCATTTTCCGCTGTTTCTTGGGTGTACCTGCTTTTTATTGTTGCCTTGAAGTAATGGTTTGAGTTAAAGATGGGTTCGCCGTTTCCGTTTATTAAGCATTTTTTTAGAACTTGTAGGGTTCCTATTCCCCACTTTTCTATGTAGCCTCTGTTGTAGAGAATGTTTGCTATTTTTGGGTTTCTTAGTATTGATCTGTGGGGTTTTTTTAGGTCTTCTATAGTTATGCCTGGCGGAAGTCCTCCAGGGTTTTCTATTTCGATTTTGTCGTTGAATATTTTTATGTAGATTGGGCTTTGTATTGAGTAGTCTCTGTGAGCTACAGCATTTATAATGATTTCTCTCAGTGCTTCAGGGGGGTATTCATATATTTCTTCTCTTTTCAGTTTTCCAACTTTTATCTCTTTTCTTATAAATGAGATTGTTTCAACATAGCTCTTCTCTATCTGTTCAAAGAGGTCGCCGCCTATTTCTTTTTCCATTGCAGGGGCTGTTTCCTCCAGGAATCTACCTATTTTCACCGTGGCCCATGGCACTTTCGCCTGCGGGTTTCCGCCGAATGCTAAGAGAGCTGCCAACTTCACTCTTTCATTCTTCATCAGGCCAAGGCTTTTCAGGACGGATACTTCATCCTCCGGAATTGAGGTTAACCTTCGGCTTTTCGTTTCTGCGGCGAACTTTTTTATTTTGCCAAGGTCAATGTCCTCAATAGTTGAAACTTCCACGTCTTCATAGGATAACTGGTATGTTTTCCTGAGGAGATTCACTATTTCGTCTCTATCCATTTTGACGTTGCTCTTGCCAACACGTTTGTAAGCAATTCCTTTCGCGAAAACAGGCTTATCGCTCCTTTCAGAAACCCTGATCTCTATAACCGGTTTGCCGAAAATTCTTTCAACCTTTATTTCAGGGTAAACCTTTGGGTCTGTGTTTTGAACAATCTGGTGTGCAAGGTTTTCAAGGGACCCCCTACCCACATCAACGCCCACCACATTGCCATCGTCATCTACGCCCACAAATATGACTCCCCCCCTAGTGTTGGAGAAAGCCGAAACAGTAACCAGTATATCGCTGAATTCAGACAAAGACCTCTTGAATTCTGTTGTAGTGTCCTCTTTCCTGTTCAGGTGCATTTTAATCAATAAGAAAGTTTGTTTGAAAACCTTATAAGTTTACCGTTAAGTAACGGTAAAGAACGGTAAATTACAATGAACATTTATCCATTGTTAAGCAATATGTTTTTAAAAGGAGAGTTTTCAATAGGGAATTTGACAATGTAGTGAACTACTAAACTACAATTAACCTATAAACCCATACCTAAACCGAAGATAAAGGCACATCTGTACTTGATGCAGACCCTTTAATAGCTACAGCGTAGTTTCAACTTGTATGACCCTGAATTTCCAAAATAAACCTTGTAATTAGAACTGTCTTTACAAGCGGAGAGTAAAGCCCTTTCAACAAAAATGTTTTTTCATTTAAAGTCTGAAAATCTTTGGTTAAATTATTTATTAGCAGGCTTATACTTTATCATTGAGTAGGTTGTGGCTCATGTGCTTGGATTTATGCGTTAAGAAATTGCGTGAGAGATTTGGCGACAAAATCGCTGGAGTGGTTTTTTTTGGCAGTAGGGCTAGGGGAAATCACAGTGTTAAGAGTGATTACGACTTCCTTGTTGTTGTTAGGGACTGGCCTGAGGAAATAGAGAGGAAAAAACAGATTTACCTAGCTTTAAAAGAGTTGATTCCAGTTGACGTGACAGTCATGGATATAGATGAAAAAAAACTTTTCAAGGAAAACATGGAGGTAGACTATTTCCTCCTAAACATTGTTGAGGAAGGAAAGATTCTGTTTGATCCATCAAAGAGGCTTTCATTGCTTTTCAAGAAGGTGAAGGAGTTAATTGGGAAAGCAGGACTGGAACGATACAGGGTTCCTACAGGGGAATACGGGTGGAAAACTAAAGATAACAATTTGAAGACGGTTTCCGTATGAAGCTTAACCCTAAACGCGAGATAATTTACAGAGTTAAACTTGCAAAAAAATTTTTGGAAGAAGCTGAAAAACATTTTAAGAATGGAATGTATAGAAACGCGGCCTCAGCCTCGCAGCTCTCAGTTGAGAACGCGGTTAAGGCAGTTATTGCAACTAAAAGGATTCCAAGCTGGGCTCATGATCCCTCAAACGAATTATTGGAACTAATGGAATATTTTTCACCCTACTTAAAAGAGAAAATAAAAGAACTTGCACTTATAGCGAGGGAAACAGCGCCTGTACACAGCGAATCAACGTATGGAAAACCCTTAGAGGGCCTAACTCCCTGGGACATCTTTACAAAGAAAAGAACGAAAGCCATCCTAGAAAATGCGGGGAAAGCCGTGAAACTAATGGAAGAAATACTCTCAAGAACAAATCACTATTGATTCTTGGTTAACTCCCTTTAAACGAGCCTCCACCTGAAAGCTTGTGAGCTCAAAAATACTACATCAGCCCCTCTATAGGTGTATCTGTACTCTGTTCTAGCACAAGGTTTTCATCCTCATTTTGTTCTAGCCCTCATGGGGCATTCTAAAAAAAATTTTCGGCCATTGGTTCTTCTTATTTTTAGAATTTTCCAAATTTCCAAAATCTTCACGCTTGTTTTTTCTCTTTGAATTTAACTTAGCTGTAACTCATGTGCTTGGATTTATGCGTTAAAAGATTTGAGGAAAGGAATGGGTGACAAAGGTGCAGGGCGTTTTTCGGTAGTTGGGGCTAAGGAAACTAAGAGGTTGAAAGGCAATTAATGATTTCTTTGTTATCGTCAGGAACTAGCTTAAAGGCTTAAGAGAAGAAAGGTTTCATCTAATTTTAAAAGAACTAAAATAATCAGTAAGGAATATGTTTAATTTGTTGTGTTGATTATGCAAATAGGTTTTCCTACTAATCCGAGGAAAAACATTGTTGAAGAAATTGAATGGATAGGGAAAAATAATTTTGACTTCGTTGATTTGTTTCTGGAGGAAGATAAGGCTGTTCCAAGTAGAATAAGGATAGAAGAAATAAAATCAGTCATTGAAAAATACGGTCTAGGAACAATAGGACACACGGCCTGGTATCTTCCATTAGGGTCTCCCATAAGCTCCATAAGAGAAGCAGCGGTAAAAGAAACAATAAAATACTTCAAGGTTTTCAGCAATCTAGGAGTGAAGTATGTCACGATCCATGCAAACTGGCCTGGAGGATTGTTCTCAGCTGAAGAAGGGATAAAGTTTCAAACAGAGTCACTAAAAAAACTTGTAAGGGAAGCAGAATTCTATGGCTTAGAACTAATGTATGAACCCATCGACTCTCCCTATGACACTGTTGAAAACGTTTCAGCCATCCTAAAAAGAGTTCCAGAGTTGTTCTTACATCTTGATATCGGGCATGCCAATTTATTTGGGAGAAAGCCGCAGGAATTCATTGAAAGGCTTCATGAAAAGTTAAGGCACGTTCATTTGCATGACAATGCACGAAATAAAGATTTGCACTTACCTCCTGGTTGTGGAAATATAAAATGGGAGGAAACCCTTAGGACTTTAAAGAAATATTATGATGGAACCATTACACTTGAAGTTTTTTCACAGGATAAGGACTACGTCCTGCTTGCAAAAAATAAGTTGAGAAGATTATGGGATTCAATAATGTAGCAGCTTTCAAAGCAAGGTTAAAGGGTTAAGTTCTTTAAACACTTGAAATACTTAGGAAGAATCAAAGTTATTGAAAATGCAGGTCTTAAAGGATCCCGCAGGTCCACGTCGCATTTGGGGCAAATATTTCAGGAGGAAGAGACACATACTACCAAACAACGCGAAGCCTCTGTTTAAATTTAGGGAACATTGAAACATGTTAAGTGAACACGTTTCACTTGTCTTGATTTCTATGTAGCTTCATGTTAAGCTGTTCCATTAGACAGATTTTATCCAAATTTTTCATTAGTATGTCGGAGCATTCCTTAAAGTTCTTGCAATCGTATAAACCCTTAAGGTTTTCCAGCTTCACAATTTTTCCGATAACTGAACAGTAAATTTCTTTTATCATTAGCCCTCTGTAGGTTTGTTTAAACATGCTTATAAGTTTTGCCTTCCTTACCCCACATATATTTCCATGTTTCCTTTCTTCTAGCAGGTGAAGGTAAAAACGTTTTAAAGCCTTAGGGAACACTTTTTTGAGACCTAACGGCAGTGTTGCTAGCGTTAGTTTGTTTAGTGGTTAAAAAAGCAATGTGGCGAAAATTCAACTAAACCGCAGGGTTAAACGTCGGAGTTGAAAAACCGAGTAAATGGAGGGTTTTTTCTTGGACTGTGAAAAACAAAAATTAGGAAGGCCTGCAGTCCTAGTTTAGATCTAACCCGCAAAGTGTCTTTGTTGAGGATGCAGCTTATCTAACCATGATAGTGTATTGTTAAGGTTTCAGAACGATTTTGAACTTCTGACAGAAGAGCAAATGCCCCCTTACTGAAAATTTTTTTAGTCTTTGGCATTTGGTAAGCAAAAATTAACGGACAATGTTTTGTACTAAATAAATGGTAATACAATTTGGCGTGTAAATGATTAAGTACGTAAAGGTATCAGCTAAAATAGACGTGGAACTTAGGAAGAGGTTGCTGAACTAGGCATAAAACCATCGGGGGTCATTAGGAAATCTCTTGAGGAAGAGGTGGAGAAGGATGAGACAAAAGCTTCATGAGAAGGTTGGGGAAGCAAGATAATTTTAAGTGTTGGTAAGGACGCTGGTTAAAAGCTGTTAGGGAGGATGGGGGCGAAGACGAACCTTTTTGATTCATCAGCGATAATAAGCTTGTGCGGGGAAGATAAATTGGATAGACTGCTTAAGGGGTGGACTGTGAACCTTAAAAATAGCTGTAAAGGAAGGTATAACCTATTATGATGAATCTTACGTTTAGCCCTGGGAAACAGTTGATAGACCAAAACCCACCAACGCCTACAAAAGTCTATCAACCGTGAACCCCTAAATAGTTTATAGCTTTTTAAAGGGGGTTGAGCTTCGCGAAACTTTAAAAGCCTTAACATTTAGTTCATAGAAAGGTGGACATGAGGGAAGATGTTAAGAGTGTAGCTGTAATTTTGATGTTTCTAATAATTCTCTCATTAACCCATGGTGTCGTAGGGTTAATCCTAGGAATTTCCCTTGTATTTTTCTTATTTTTCCTAAGAATCTTGTGTGGCAGTATTAAGAGGAAAAAAGAAAGAAGCAAATTTTTTTTGAGGGTTTCCTGTGTGTTTTTATTGGTTTTTGTTTTTGCTTGGGCTCCTTGGTTAGACGATCAAGCTATCCATGACAAAGTGTTAAAGGAGAAGGGCTGGAAGGACGGAACAATTGTTACTGTGGAACATTTCAAAAATCATTTCAAAAACCTGCCTGAAGAAATTTTACAGGAACTATTGCGGGAAAGTAGGGAAAAAGGAATAAAGAACGGGGTTCTCATCTGTGACTATAAGGTCCATTGGTTTCCATTTGGAAGAGTGGTTGTAAGTTGTGAAGGAGCATACTACGTCACATTCTGGGGTCAAATAATTCCTTAGGAGGAAATGAAAAGTTCCTAGCCCCCTTTTTCAAACAACAGTGTACCTAAGGTCTACCCAACCAGCTAAAGGTTAACGGTTGAACATGAACTCTTCGTTCACAAAACATTTAAAGTGGAAAGCTTTTTTCCTAGGTTGAGTGGCGGAAATGGCCAGGAAAACTCTGGTTGCAATAATAATCATTGCAGTACTAATTTCTTCCATCTCTCTTGTTTTTAAGTTCTTCAAGGGAAAACGTGTGTCAGGTTTAATCCCTGAACAACTAAAAAACTATGAGGAAAAAAGATGGGAAGGTTATGATGTTTTCCTGGCAGAATATTTTCTTAAGCAAGCGAAGTACTTTAAAGGAAAGGAGGAAAGTCAAAAAGCGAAGAAAATTTATGAAAAAGCTTTTTCAGTCCTAAGAGAAGCTAAGGTTTTGCCTTCTGTTGAAAAAAGAAAATGGAACATAACTGATAGTAACATACATATAGAGAAGACACCAACTGAATGGGATTTCCTGCCTATAGGAACAGTTTTTGTTGAAAGTGAGAACGGCTACCTAACGTATCCTTCAAACGACCTAGGGTGGAAGCTCAGCTGCTTTATATTCGTTGGGTATGGAGAAACAAAGGATAGGGAACACGTTTTTGCTTATCAGGGGAGGCTGCCTTTTACAGGGGAAAAAAGACATGTCCCAGTTATATATCTTGATGGGAAGTGGATAAAACCATTCCCTGCTTTCCTCAGCCCCCTGTACATAGATAAAACTCACAAGTATTCTCCCTACAATTACTTGACCGTTTACAACTACGACATCTCAAGTAGCTATGTACAAATACTGGGGTACAATGAAAAAGAAAGGACATGGATCCATAAAATAGAGCCTGTTAACGGAACAGGCGCAAAACTCGAAATCCTTGCAAGGGCAAAAGGAGTTCCCTTTTGGATTGGCGAATGGGACAAAGACTTCATAATTCACGGAGTTACCTTCAACAAAAAAGACCTAGACATATGGGGTGGTTTCTGGGATTCAGGGGAAATGAAAGTCAACCTAACAATTCAAGGTGAAAAATACGAATTTGAGGGATGGTTCCTGTTTGATAGAGCTAGCCACAGAACATATTATTTTGAGTCGAAAAGAGAAGGTGGAGCAGGCGCCCCACTGGCTTTCTCCTGCACAATAATTTATCAGGAAAACCTGAATATCATGCTTTGCTCAACAGAAAATCCTTCACCCTTAAAGACACACGTTAACTTCCAGCACCAAGCAAGGATAAACTTGTTTGACAAGAATGAATCCTACGTACTTACCAGCTTTAACTTCACTGACAATAAGGCGAACAACGGTCTACAGCCCACAGAGTTCTATCTTAACGGAGCATATGGGAAGGGAAAGATAAGCGTAAGAGGGGAAGTCATCAGTTTTTGGCCTGCTAAATGGGGAATTAACAAAGGAACTTGGTGGAATCCCAACGGATTAAGGGATTGGGGGAGAGCACTGGTTCACTGGCAAGGAAAAATCACATACGAAAACGAGACAATAAAAGTTGACGCAGTCGGAATAGGAGAATTCACAAGATATGCTTCATTGACCCAATCTATTTCGAATTAGTTGCAGAGGAGAGAATAAGCGATGAAAAACAAGGTTTTAGTTGCAACTTACATCTTACCTATACTCCTGCTTCCGGGATGCATAGGCTTTCAAGAAAAGCAAAACATCATTGAGGGTAGAGGCACAATAAAATACATTTCATTGGAGGGAGGCTTCTATGGAATTATAGGTGACAGAGGAGACAAATATTTCCCTTTAAACCTGCCTGAAGAATTTAGACAAGACTGTTTAAGGGTTGAATTCAAGGCTAAGATAAGGAAGGACGTAGCGACAATCCAAATGTGGGGGGTCCCGGTTGAATTAATAGAAATTAAGAAAGCAGAAACCCAAAAAACAAATCTATCCCAAGTGAAGGTTGCCGTTCTTTATGAAAGCGTTACACACCCAATAAGAGGAATAGATGAGGTTATTTATCTTCTAAAAGAAACAAGAGCAGACTTCATTTTCAGAGGTTTCTGGAGATGGAATCCCTGCCCAAACAAATGTGAAGATTTAAGGGTAAGGGAAAAAGAAAAATGCAAACTGAGAAATTACAGCTATTTTCACCTTGAAAAGGCAATTCTAGAAATAAAAAAAGAGATCCCTCAAATAATCTTCTGCGGAGCAATTCCTGCACAGGTAATTCATAGGGAAGCTGTTTTCAATCCTTTAACTAAGGAAGTAATAAGGTATCCTAAAACATGGAACCTCGCTTTAAATCCTGAAAAATGGGGGATAAAAATATCTAAAGAGCAATTTCAATGCATGTTTGCAAAAACTCATTTCTGGGTTCCAGAGGATTTAAACTGCAGCGAATACTCGCCTCAAACAGCTTCAGCATACTTTCCAGACTTGACAAATCCAGAGTTTAAAGAACTTCTTCTAAGCTGGGCTGAAAGACAAATAGATGCAGGGGCAGATTGTATCTGGATTGACATGCTTTTTAAACAGGCGGCAATGCTCTACAAGCTTACGAAGAACTTCAACCATCCAGCCGTAAAAGAAAGCTATGAAGCAGCTTGTGAAATCGTTGACAAGATTCATGAATATGCTCAAAGAAAAGGGAAACGAGTTTGGGTGGGAAGCTGGCTAACCCCTATCTTCTTCCCTTACACTCCGCCAAAACTTGACTTCGTAACCATTTCCCCTTCAAGCAAAGAAGTAAGGAAGATGAAAATGGATGAAAAGAAGTGGAATGAAAAAGTGAAGCTTGCCAGGGAAAAACTTGGAGATATACCTATTTTCGCCTTTATAGATTGGGCATCAACAACACGAACTCCCCTTGGCACATTCAGCCAAACCTTAACGAAGGAGGAACAAATAAAATTTCTGAAAATAGCTGATGAATTCTTCACGGAAAGAGGAATCCTTTTTGTTTATCCATTACACGGGGGATGGATGGGGAACGATGCAGAAATCCTTTCCTATGGGAAATCTAGGGTTTACGATGCATTGGCCCCAGAATTTCAAACATATAATGCTATAAAAGAATTAGCGAAAAAAAGGGCAGACAACAGCGAAATCATGGATGAAACTGCAGAAATGATTAAATGAGGAGGAATGGAAAATTGAAACCTAAAATCTAGAACCATAAACCCTAAAAATTGCTTATCATGTAAGTTTAGTGTTCCTTGTTGGTATTTAGTATTTAAGCGAACTAATTGTGTTCTTCTTTAATAACCGTTAAAATTATTTTAATGTAGAGGCAGCTATTCAGCAAATATCGCGTTAATAATCTACGTTAAGCAAATGCTTTTTGCCGCTTTAGGAACTAAACATAAGGGTAGATGTACTTTTCTCTTCAACCTTTATCCAAAACTATTATAATAAAATAAAAAAGCGGTAAATTGCAGGATAGTATGATAACTATACTGCTTTACACTCATTTAAGTTTCAACAGAAGCTGAGTTTCATGTAAGTCGTCGAACAAGAAGAGATTTAATTAATAGTAGTTAAAGGTGGAATTCTTTGGATGTTGTGAGGGTTAAATCAGTGAATAAGTCCTTTGGACCAGTGAAAGCTGTTTCAAACCTTAACCTTACGGTTAAAACAGGAGAGATCATGGGTTTACTTGGCCCAAATGGATCAGGTAAAACGACAACTATGAAAATAATCCTTGGCATCTTGAAACCTGACTCAGGCTTCGTTGACGTTTGCGGTATAAATGTTCTAGAAAAACCTGTTGAGGCGAGAAAAATAATGGGATATGTTCCAGAAACACCTCATCTCTACGAGTACTTAACACCTGCTGAGTACCTTGATTTTGTCTCTGCTGCATATAACATTAAACCCGATGTTGGAAAGCAAAGAATCAACGAGTTGCTTCAAGCTTTAGAGATGAAAGAACACCTAAACAAGCTGATGAGCGGTTTTTCTCAAGGAATGAAACAAAAGATCGCCATTACAGCAGCTCTTTTTCATAAACCCCGAGTGCTTATCCTAGACGAGCCTTTGAACGGGTTAGACCCTAGGTCTGCAAGGATAGTTAAGGACATTCTGCACCGTCTCACAAGCGAAGGCGTAGCCATATTGTTCAGCACTCATGTCCTTGAGATAGCTGAAGCAATCTGCCATCGTGTGGCAATAATGGACAAGGGCAGTGTGTTGGCGGAGGGATCCGTTAAAGAGATTAAGTCGTTAGCTGGCTTACCGGGATCAAGCTTGGAGGAAGTGTTTTTGAAATTAACTGGAGGCGAAGACACCGCTAAGATCGTGGAGGCCCTTACATTATGAGGGTAAATGTATTGTGCAAGCTTTCCTTTGTTCTTTTAAAGTCATATTTAAGGGCTAGAAAAAGCAGTAAAGTAAGCCTTGTGTTTTCTCAACCTAAAATGATTTTTTTAATTGATTGCACAGCTGCAGCTGTGCCCATAGCCCTTTTTTACTGTGTTCGGCAGATGCTTTCCAGTCAATTAACTGTTTTGTTAAAAGAAGTTTTGCATCGAGTTTTCATAGGGCTACCACTTATAACAGCATCAGCTGTAATCATTGCAGGAATAGTGTTCGAGCTTGGTCAAGATGCAGGATTATCAACTACAGAGACAGTGAATTGGCTTCCCATCTCTCCACGAGAGTACGCAGTTGCTTCTTCAATTTCTATTGTCTTAATGTATTCTTTCTTTCTTTTTGTCAGCGCAGGCGCAACTTTGCCTTTGGCTCTGGAGTTTAACTTGGTGTATGGGTGGTTAGCCGCAGTTATTCTTTCAGCCATAGCTCTTTTAATTGGGGCTTTTATGGTTGAAGTTCTTCGATCAACTGTGAACAAGGTCTCATCCCTTGTTTACAGAAAAACAGGTAGAATAGGTATTTTTTTAAGATTAATTCTTCTTCTGGTGCTTTTTATGGTAGCTCAGATGGCATTTAATCCCGTGATACTCTACCATGCCCTAGGAATAATAGTTACAGGCGTAAGCATTGGTTGGTTTATACCGATGACCTGGCCATCTTTAACTTTAATAAAACTCCTTGCACAGGAAACATGGCTTGCCGCAGTTTTTCTAGTCTTATCTATAGTTTTCGCCCTAGTGATGTTTGAGGCAGCTTCAAGACTTAGGTCAAAGTACTGGTCCGCCGTACCTGTTTCAATAGAAATCAAAGAAACGAAAACATATATTCCTCATCTTTCACCCCTGTCAAAAATAGGTTTCAGCGCCTTAGAAGCAGCTATAGCCCTAAAAGACTTGAGAGCTCTCTTGAGACGAAAAGATTTGTCAAGGTTCATTGCAGTCCCTATCATCATAACAGCATCGCTCATGATTTCAAGTTTCTTTTCCTCGTCAAATTCATCTCAGGGCCAGTGGTTTTCCACGATCTTTTATTTGCCCTATATAATTCCCCTCATGCTTTCAATGATAAGTGTTGGTCAGGAAGGAGAGGCTATTGTTAATCTTTACATGTTGCCTGTCACCGTAAAAGAATTCGTTAAAGGAAAACTTCTTCCTATATGGATAATATCTCTGATCGCAACCATTGGAGCAATAATAATTTTTCAAACAGTTTCTCCAATGGAAATATCCTTCCTTTCACCTGCGATCTTAGCAAGCTTATTTGTAATCATAAGTGAGGGTTTCATAGGTTTAAGCATAGGTGCAAGGTTCCCGGATTTTAGCATAGGGCCTAGGAGTAGGTATGTGACGTTCACGGGATTTATAGTAGGTTTCCTAGCTGGAGGAGTAATAGCCCTCATTAATTTCGCACCTATTACGTTATACATGTTTTCAATAGGGGCAGGTCAATTCATTTTTTCTCAAACAGGCTTAGTTGAAGTTTTTCTATCCACTTTTACCTTTGGTTTAATTCTCTCTTATTTCTCCTATAAGTATTGCATGAAAAGTATAGCTAGTTTTTTGTCAAGC